>NZ_JAUBQB010000084.1:0-29689 GCF_036701035.1 Microcoleus sp. Pol7_B2
CAGTTAAATCCCGAGGGCGCGCATCAGCAAATAGCCCAATCCCCTAATTTATTATTCCGACAATAAATCCGCCCTGCCTCCGGCGGGGGGCTAGGGGGAATCTGATTCTACGGGGCCTCATAAAAAATTGGTATAAGAACTTGAGTTTTTTCTTAATTCCCCCAAAGTCCGAGAACGGATGTCCTGACTACAAACTTATAAGGGTTATTTGACAGGTTCCGAGCCCATTCACAACTCAAAACAGAAACTCTTTTTTGTTCCGCTTCCTGATTGTTAATTTAAATTACTTATTTTCTTCCCAGAGTGATTTTCTAAGCACAATTGGGTTATAGCCGCCGCCGGTATTGGTTTGCTAAAGAAGTAACCCTGACCCATATCGCACTTATGCGAGTGCAAAAACGCCAACTGTTCTGCTGTTTCCACTCCCTCAGCAATCACCTGTAAATTCAGGCCCTGTCCCAAGGCGATCGCCAGTTTCACAATAGTAGCACCGTTGCTGCCGGTCACCAAATCTGCCACGAAGGATTTGTCTATTTTTAAATTATTGAGCGGAAAGTTTTTCAGAGACCATAGCGAAGAATAACCGGTGCCAAAATCGTCCAGAGAAATGTGAATTCCCATGTCCTGCAACTGCTGCAATACCGACACCGTAAAGCTCACATCTGTCATGGCAATGCTCTCGGTAATTTCTATTTCTAAATATTCTGGATTTAACTTAGTTTCTGATAAAATTTCAGCGATGGTTTGTACCGTGTGAGGTTGCAGAAACTGGCGGGCTGATAAATTCACTGCTATCCGCATCGGCGGCAATCCCAGTAACTGCCACGCTCGATTTTGCAAGCAAGCAGTCCGCATCACCCATTCGTCAATTTGGCAGATTAATCCTGTTTCCTCAGCTAAGGGAATAAATCGATCGGGAGGAATCAAACCGCGTTCGGGATGTTCCCAGCGAATCAGAGCTTCCATGCCGACTATTTTGCCAGTATTTAAATTAATTTGCGGTTGATAGTACAGGACAAACTCAGATTTTTTTAGAGCTTTGTAAAGATGATTTTCTAAGTTAAGATCCTCGGATACTTTACTGCCGATCGCCTGCGTGTAAAACTGATAATTATTGCGACCTTTTTGTTTAGCTTTGTACATCGCAGCATCAGCATTTTTCAGCAAAGTTTCTGCATCTTCTCCGTCGTAAGGAGCCAAAGCAATTCCCAAGCTAGCCTTAATATAAAGTTCCAGACCCTCAAAATCAAAAGGGCCGCTTAAACTCTGGATAATTAGCTGGCAAATCTTAGTTGCTTCCTCCGGGCTGTTGATATTGTACAGCAGCACAGTAAATTCATCTCCGCCCCAACGAGCCATCGAATCGCCCACGCGCAAACAGTTAGTCAAACGCCGAGATACACTTTGCAGCAACAAATCGCCCACGGGATGACCGAGAGTATCGTTAACATTTTTAAATCTATCTAAATCTAGAAAGATTACCGCCAGCATTTCTCCATTTTGGTGAGCGCTAGCTAAAGCTAAAGACAGCCTTTCATTAAACAGTAATCTATTAGGTAAACCGGTTAATGGGTCGTGAGAAGCTTGGTGTCGGATCATCGCCTCGACGCGCCTCTGCATTGCAGCCATGTACAGGTGAGTTCCTAAAGATTGTGCTAGCTTCTGTTCCTCGCTAGTCCATTTTTGAGCTTCCCCTGTTTTGATTTCTTTCCAAGCTGCAAAGGACTGTCGGGGACGATCGTTCCGGGCGTCCGAACTGCAACGGCCAGCCCACAAAATTTCGGTTTTTATGGGGCTGCGAAAAACGGTGAGACAGCCGATGCACTGTTGGCGGTATTGCAGCGGTACTGCCAAAAATGATCGAATGGAAGCTGCGAATAAATTTGCAGATACAGATTTGAGTTGAGGTTCTTTAGAAATATCGGAAATCGCGTACAAGTGCGGTACGAGAAAACTGGAAATATTGGTGTCAATTGAACTGTAATGCTGGGAATAGAGATTTTCAAACATACCTAATTGGCTGGTATGATTAGCAGTTTGTGCTGGATCGTCTTGGTTTGCCCTCCCCATAATCTGCTGCCAAAATGGGCTGAGTTCAAGGTCGATGTCCGCGGGCTGCTGGCCACAGGTATAAAGCAAAGCAGGTCTATCGCCAAACTCGGCTGCAATGTAGAGTCGCCCTCCTGAACCACGCAAATGCTTGACAGTTTGTTCGAGAACTGCTTTCCGAATTTCGTTTAGTTCCAGAGGAGAATGCAGCAAACTGGTAATTTGGTTGATAACGGCTTCGTCACGCGCTTGCTGTCTAGCTTGACTCAGCAGAAAAGATTGGGCGATCGCAATTGAAAGTTGATCTACAAGCAACTGCACCATTTTCAATTCTCGATCGCTAAATCGTTTCGGTTGGCTATGGTGAGACACCAACAGCCCCCAAAGGTGATTTTGATGCAAAATCGGCACTGTCAGAGAAGAACGTGCCCCCATAGCCTTCAGATATTCAGCGTGACAGGGGTCTACAGGACGATAGCTAATATCTTCAACTGCTAAAGTTTTGCCGGTTTCGGGACAATCTAACCGATTAATTGTTTGATGCTGCAATTCCACATCTACAATCACTCGCTGCCGCGCTTTGAGAAACATTTCCCGAGCACTATTGGGAATGTCGCCTGGTGGAAAGCGCAAACCCAGCATAGAGGGCAATTTGTCGCCGTTGATGGACTCAGCAATAACCTCACCACTACCATCGGCCTCAAAGCGATAAACTTTTACTCGATCGCTCTCTAAAAAGCTGCGGATTTCTAGGGCAGTTGTCGTCAAAATCTCTTGTAGTTCTAAAGAGTTGCGGATGCGATTGGTAATTCGATTGAGTAAAATTTCTTGTTCTAAAGTCGATCGTGACATTTGTCTAAGTTTTGTGCGGGCCATGCCTTTTGATCTCCCGGGCTGTTGACAGCATTTTTGCGAGCCACAGTCTTAACTTGCCCTGTATTATACATTACAACACTTTCGCTCCGTCTTGGGGCTTGACCCAACCCAAGAGTGAGAAACTCGGTTTCTGGGAATATTTCGGCTTTTTCGACAAATTTCGGTGATCGACCGGGTTTTTCACAGCACTTACAAGGCAAGGAAAGAGCGATCTGACAAGTAGTGAGGCCGAAAGTCCGATCGAGTTTGATCGGGACTCAAGTCCTCACTACAAAGCAATTGCACAGCTACAAGACAAAAGGTATAGAGAAACCGGCTTGACCAACCAGTCTTCTGCCCTCGCGAGGGAGAATACTGGTTGGTCAAGCCGGCTGGTAAGTATTTATACCTTAAAAGGTATCGTTAAGCCGACTCCCAAATGCCCCGAATTCTGTCCGGCAAAAAGCCAGCTATTTCCTGAATTCGCTCCTCGGACAGCTCATCCTTCGTTGCCGAAAATACAGCCGCGATCGCAGTTTCCGGTTTTACTCCTGAAGGAAGTGAGCCTTCTAGTTCCACCCTCCGTGCAAACAAATTGCCATCGATCCCCGCAGGTGCAGGCGGGCCGGTCAAAGGCTGACGTATCCGGCTGAGCAATCCCACCAGCGGATTGGTATCTTTCCAGAGGTCTGCTATTTCTTGTTGCAGGGTTTTGTCATCCGTAGGCAAAACTTCTTTGTGCAATTCAGATTCCACGTGCTCGATAGCGTCTTTTGTCATCACGTCGCGCATGACCCGGTACACTACTTCGGTAATGTCGCGGGCATCAAAAATATCCTCCAAGTGACCGTTTACCATCACTTTTTCCAAAAACGGCATATCCTTTGAAGCGATAGGAACTGCCGATCCTTCCTGGTGGAGCGAGCTCGGAGGATTCGTCTCCATTTTGTGTAACAGTTTGCGGCCTTTTTCTGTTAACTCAGCTCCTCCATAAGGCTCGTCACTAACCTGAGCTTTGATAAATTCCCTTTGGTTGAGGTAGTCGAAATGACCGCGCAATTCCGCTTCCGCCACCTGGTGACCGACATATTCTTCCGCTGCATTCCTAATTTCCGACTCTCCCCTGCCGTTGCCGCTGCCAATCTTTTTGAGCAAAATGTAAGTCAGGTCGTCTCTGATTGGAATTGTCATTAAAACCTCCTAGGTTAATATCCGGTAAAGCTCATGTAAAAACTGAATTTTTTTACTGGCTTAAATTGTGATCATTACTACTTAAAAACATTGAAGTCTAAAGTAGAGTAATCAAGTATCTCTCAGCAGGTGGAAGTTAGGAAAATTAAGTGTCCGTTAGAATCTTCCTTTAGGTAGATCCCTGTATGGGAACCCATGTTTACTGTGGTTAATATCCTAAAAAGCTGTCGCCACTCTTCAATGCTATTAATCGAGGATGCTTTATTGGTAAGATTTTTCGTATTTCTTGCGTATTTTTACCAAGGCTGACGCACCAAAAGGGCCTCAGTTGGAAATTTGCGCTGAGAGAGGTAGAATTAAGCAGAGGCTATGGGGTTAATTAAAACTGCGGTCGTTTTGCCCGCAGCTCGTAGCGAGATTGTATCGGCTTAGACCAAAAACTGGTCATGGGAGAGCTACAAATACGAGCCAATCTGTTTCAAGTGCCGCAGCGCCACTTGAAGAATGCCTCGGGGACAACTTTTTTGATCGTTTCGATCGGCATTTATGAACTACCTTCAGTGGGACAATAAAGTGGAATCCTCGTCTTTCATTAGCAGTCAACCCCCGGTTGAGAAGCGTCCTTTAGTGTTGGCGGTAGACGACAATCCGGACAACTTAGAACTGCTGACACAAATACTCGATTTATTCGGCTGCGAGTGCGTGGGAGCAGTTGACGGGTACGCAGCTATTTCTGCCGCAGTCGATCGATCTCCCGACTTAATCGTACTCGACATTTGCCTGCCGGATATAGACGGTATGGAAGTAGTAAAGCGCGTCCAACAAAACCCCGAGATCAGACATATTCCGATTGTTGCTGTCACAGCACTAGCAAAACCAGAAGACCGCGCTCGAATTCTCGAAGCAGGCTGCGTGGAATACCTTTCCAAACCTTTTAACATCAAAGATTTAGAAACAGTTATTCGCCAGCACCTCGACTGTCCACTGGTTTTGGTTGAGTTTTAGATTTATAATTAGAATCACGAACTTGAGGTGCAGAGTCCAAAATTGCGATCGTTCCAGTGCGGCCTGTCTCCAAGGTCGCATCGCGGAGCAAATCAGTGACTCCCACGCCCAAGACCTTTTGGATTAATTCTTTTAGTGGCAATTCCAGAACTGATTCTAATTGTGTTCGCACCTGCAAAGCCAAATCTTCCTGACCGTTCTGAGCCAGCAGTTTTTCGGGTTGAGTAAGCCCATTTTCGACAACAATTATCAATTTGTTATCCAAAAGATTGCAGAGCGCCTGACTCGTTGGGTGTCCGAGTTGAGAGCGGTACAAAGCTTGAATTCCCTGCGAAAGAGTCCGTTCTAATTTCCCCCGAGTAGGTTCTAAGGTTTCCCCTGTCATATTTTTTATTTAAACCATGATAGAAAAAAAATAGTGTTAGCAGTTAACAGTTAGCAGTTAAGTTAACAGTTAACTGCTAACTGCTAACTGTTAGAAATAACCGTCGCGTTATCCGACAGTAACTTCATTAGTTTCCACCCCAGTTGCACCCTTAACGCCTTTAGCAATTGTCACCAACTTGTTGACAATTTCCTGACTGGGAACTGTACCTTTGAGAACCACCGTAGTGCCAAGTTGAGCCACATAAACAGTCTCAATATCCGCAACATCAGGATTTGCATCGAAAGCCTGAGCAACCCGTTTAGCTAAACCGCTTTGATCGTATTCTCCGTTCAAGCCCATGCGTTCCGGCGGGATTGTCTGAGCGCTCGCAGCAGGTTGAGCTTGAGCTTGAGATTGAGCTACAGGTGCTTGGTAAGCAGGAGCGTCAACTGTTTCTTGATTTTCAAGTTTTTCTAAACCAAACAATCTTTTTAGCCAGCCCATAGAGTTTGTCCTCCGACAAAGTTTGTGTTAATTGACGTGTTAATTCACGGTTGGCAAGTCGCCCTGTAATTGTTATTCTCAATACCAGGAATTACGATCGCACTCTTGGATGCAGAAACAGAGTTTTTTACAAAAAAGTATCGTTACAGCCATCCACCTAGGTAGAAAAACCCAGTTTGTTGAGTTTGGTGCGCCCATCCTAAATACAATTTACTGTTGTACAACTACGCCGATCATCTGCCTGGAGACATAATTCTCCGGCTCTCAAACAAATACTTGCGCTGACCATTCCGGCAAATCAAACTTAAACCCTTCTTCCCCAACTTCTACTATTTTGTTATACATCCACTCGTGCCAACTTCCCCCAGCCGGAAACTTAGGAATACTGTTACCAGATAGATAAGTAGCCGAAAAATTAGCGACAACTACTGCTCGCGTTACCTCATCGCTCCAGCGGTAGTAAGCCAGCACTTTGGCTTCTGGATTTTAGTGGAGAAATTCAATATTTTCGGTATAAAGTGCCGGCAAATGTTGGCGCCGAATCACGTGTTTGTAGTATTCCAATAACTCATGATTTGGCTAATTTTTCAACAAAGACGATTGCAGTTTATTCGGCTGGTTGGGAGTTTACCGAAGCGATGAGTTCGGGAAGTTCGGCAATGTGTTCTGCTATGTTATAAAATGGCTTGTCGCCGGCGTTTTTTTCGCTTCACGAGTTATCCAGTGTAGGAAATCTCGATTGTCCAACTGTCGCACAGCATCCTAGCGAATCCCGTCGATATGATATTCTTGAATCCAGAAATTAACGACATCGCCGATGAATTTCCAAGCGGGACAAATGCCGAGTTTTGGGTCGAAGTTTTCGTAGTTAAACTCCGGGCCCCAGTAGTTAGCGGGATCTTCGGGATAGTGTTTGTCGCGGTAGTACCAATAATTGCGATCGATTAGCAATAAGGGACATTCTTCATCGCAGTGATTGTAAATCCCGTCCAGAATCACCCGAATGCCCCGTCCGTGGCACTCGTCAATCAATTGCTTCAAATCTGCGGTTGCACCGTAGCTGGACTCTACGGCAAAGAAATCGCGGACTTTGTAGCCCCAGCTATAATCGCCCGGATATTCATTAACTGGCATTAGTTTGATCGCATTTATGCCCAAATCACACAGATAATCTCATTTCTCCCTCACCTGCTGGAATTTACCCCCACTGTCGGAACCATCCGGCCCGGAAAAATCAGCAACGTGCATTTCGTAAACGACTAATTCTTGATTATTGGGGAGTTGTTTGTCGTCGTCCTGCCAAAAATAGGTATCAATAATTCGCGCGCCTGCTTTGATGCGAACTGTACTTGTAGGAGTAGTGCGGTCAATTTCAGTGGCGTAGAGGTCATTGACTTCTACCCATTCGTGCGATTCAAAACAGGGAGTTTGCGACTGAACTCGGAATTTGTATTGATAAATACCGTCTTCTAACTTAATGTTAGTGCGGAAATAACCTTTGTCATCTTTTTCTAAGGGAATTTCTGCCCATTTGGAAAAAGAGCCGAGCAGTGTAGCTGCTTTGTTGTTCGCAGCGAAGAGTTTGAATTCAATTGCAGCGGCCATGAATACTTTGTTTGCAGAACTTATAAGTGTGATTAGTATTGATTTTTACCATTTTGCAAATCTGTCGCCATCGTTCTTAAGAGTTAAACCTGTAAGTCTTATGTTGTAAGTTGCTTGGGGGCGCAGCCGGAGGATTTAGTAGTGCGAACCCTAGCGATTGAGTAAGGTGCGCCCCTAGGCACCCGGAAACCTGATTTTAATCAAAAATGTAGTTAAAGTAACTAAAAATTATTAAGCGCTGTTTATGAAAAATAGTCGAGACTGTTTTTAGTTAGTAGTCTGAAGCCCTAGATTTTCCGTTGGTAGCGAACTTGCCTTGGAGCCTTGAACCCTTATTCTACGGTTGGCTATCAAACACTGTCCGAAGTATTGTATGAAAAATAATTTAACTTTTGATAACTAGATAAATCGTGGTGAATATTTAAGATTTGTAACTAAAGAAACATTTTTTAGCGGAGAGGAATAATACCGTAGAAAGATGTCATTTTATGCGGAAACAGCGAGGATCAGCGTGTAATTATAAGGCAAGGGAAACCAGAAACATGAATTCTTTATTCAACTGGGTTTTCCTGGGACTTTAAGCCAAGTTTGAGCCGAGAATAGCAATGATTATTTTTGCTTATGTCTTGGTAGCACTTGTTTTATAGTTTTTGAACGGCAAACTTTGTAGAACCAAAATCAGCTTTAACGACTGCTGCTACCTCAGTAATTGGTAATTGGTGAAAATCTCATTCGTCCCTGTTACCCGTTAGATATTCCGAGCAGTAGCTCTAAGGCTCTAAAAGTTTAATGTGGGATGTTGGCAAATTACCGTTACTGTAAAACTCTGGAGTGTTAAAAATGCTAAAACAAATGTGTTGGTTGCCCAGACTCGGAGGCAATGGAGAAAAGATATTGCACTTGCGTACCGATGCCCGTCAGGCGTGGCGCCCTTATACAGCTTTTCCGCAGTTTGCTGTATCCGACTACCGGGAACCGGGCGGTTCTAAGGGATGGGCAACTTATCAGAAGCTGAGAGTTCAAGGGTGGAATTTAATATCGACTGAAGAAGGGCAGCAGTCGATTTTTGGCGAACAGAAAAGTGCTTAAAAAATCTGAAACCGCAGCAATAAAAGAAGAGGTAAAATCCTCTTCTTTTTATTAGTTTTGGAGACAGCAACTGGGCTTTTAACCATCCTAGTTGGTAGAAGGGGTAAGGTGTAAATTGCTCACCCTACATAATTTTAAGAGGTTTGCCAGTTGCAAGTAAATTAGGCGGCCGCCGTTTCTCTCTCGGCTGTAGTTGCTACGTTATGGAGCACCGGCTGGCGAGTTCTCAAGTTAAACCGGTATCCGTGGGGGAGGATGTGCAACTTGGCGCCGCAAATCGCCAAAGCCTCATCCTTCAAAAGTCCATCTAGATTGTCGTGGAGTTTTTCCGACTCGTCGATGACAGTTACAGCGCTTTCGCCAATCACTTCCAACTCGTCACCGTTGACTAAAATAGCTGTATTTTCGTCAATACCAAATCCCAACACCGCAGGTTGCAGCAAGAGTGCCGAAACTAAGCGTCCCAGACGACCTCGCTGGGCGAAATGCTGGTCGATGACAACTCCTGGAAGGAAGCCCATTCCCGGGCCCATTGCTACCACATCAACGCGGGGATTTGTCTCCGAGTCTCCTTCAATAATCATCATGTCTGGCATCATTGCTGCGCCGGCACTGGTGCCGCCAATGATAATCCCTTCAGAGTAGCGTTTGTGCATTGCTGCGTCGAGTTTTGTGTCTTTCAAGCAGCTAATAATCCGCGCTTGATCTCCGCCGGTAAAGAATATGCCAGTGGCTTGTTCGATCGCTTCTAAATAATCTGGATTGTCGGCATCTTCGGGTCTTTGGGTGTCAACAACTCGCACATCTTCAGCGCCGAGTCGCTCAAACACTCGGATATAATTATCTCCTACTTCTCCCGGCAGGCTTGTGGCAGCCGTCATGACAACAATATGAGCTTTAGTGCCTCCGGCGCACCGCAAGAATTCCCGCAGAATTTTGCAGTCCCCCTCTTTGTCTTCGGCGCCACCAATAATTAGCAACTTCCCCTGAACTTCGTTGCTCGCCATATTATCTCCACTTTTAATTTATTAAATTTCACTAAAACACAAAATTCCTTTTTCCGAAAACTGCCCAAAGGTATATATAGATACAAAAAAATCTCCGACTTCTACCCCTCCAGGACGCACACAGCAAGGGTGATGTGGGTGTTTACTAATCCTCGATATCGACAAAACAAACTTACCCCCCCTAACAGGAGATAGGAGGGGTCAAGAAATGAGCTTAAACTACGGGGCCCACGCGCGCGCGGTGATCAATCCGGTTTCTGATCGGATTCTTCGCTAATCCTCCTCTGATTGCTCGTAGAAATCGGGTTGATGAGCGTAAGTCCTCAATTAGTCCGATCGCCGGTTAGTGCGATCGCTCGATCAAATTGCTCAATATGGTACTCGCCCGTTCTAAAGGTAGGTGTCTGGGTTTGCCGTTCCAGACAATCTGATATTCGTTGCTGTTTTGACCATCGCCGTAGCCAGAAATTAGCTTCCGGTGAAATGCTTCCTCAGCTAAGTGGTGAACTTTTTCCCTGAGAGCAGTTTGTGCGATTTTCATAATTTGCTGCCTCTTAAATTTTCTTTCACTGTCATAAACAATTATAACTACCCAGTGTACCTCTCAAAAGTTATAGCTTTTTTTCGGCAGGGGAAAAGAAGTAGTCATTAGTCATAAGTGCTTAGTTATCAATGCTTAGTCATCAATGCTTAGTCAGATGTTGAAGGAAGAAGGAATATTTTCCCACTCTCACCCTCTCCCCCTCTCCCCATTTCCCCTACTCTGCCACTTCCCCTATCGGGCAATACTGAAGGCAGAATTGGTCGGAGTATTTGTCTGACTGCTGGAATATCTATGCCCGCAGGTAGTATCCCATGCACTAACTATAAAGTTACCGTAAAAAATTAGCTCAAAGGAGGTTAGAAAATGCTGCAAGAAAAAAGCACCGAAACAGCCCGCGTTAATGCTCGAAAAACCGATATTTTCGATGTTTTTAACTTCAAACACTATATGGGGCCCAACCCTTATTTAGACACCGCGGCTTTGGTTTTTGATTTAGCGGTAACGGGCGCGAGCGAACCTTTGCCGATCGCACATTACCAGAAAATTATTGGCGATCGCTACCCGCAACTACTGCACGAAAATTTCTCGAACCATGCCCAACTGTTCGGCCGTACCGCATCAGAAGTAGCCAAACTCGACATGGGTTTGCACTTCCAACACTGGAACATCAAGCCGTTTTCTCACTTTAACAGAATCAGCATAGAAGCACTTCACGCCCGCACCGCCCGAGCCGTAGTTTACGCAGTTTGGGATTGGTTTGAAGCCATCAATCAAAATCAAGACTTTCCCTTGGAAGCGCAAATGGGCGCGCTGCAAAATATGTTCCGGCAGTCAGTTTACGGAGGCCCGACAGTTTATTCGTTAATGCGAGCGGCATCCCAAAAAGGCATTCCCGCATTTTATTTGTGGGATGAAGGACTAATGCAATATGGGTACGGTAAAAAACTGGTTCGTGGCTCTGCAACTACCTTTGATTCTGACAGCCATTTAGACTCAGATTTTACCACCCGCAAAGACGATTGTAAAGCTTTTCTCGCTACATTAGGATTTCCTGTTCCCAAAGGCGATATCGTCTCCACAGAAAACGGAGCTCTGGCAGTTGCTAAAGAAATTGGCTACCCAGTTGCTATCAAACCAGTAGTCGGTCATAAAGGAATTGGCGTAACAGCAGATGTCCGGGAGGCCGAGGAATTGCAGGCGGCTTTTAAAAGAGCAGTTAAGGCCATTCCCGAAACAGACCCGGTACGAGTAATTGTGGAAAACAGCATCAAAGGATCGGATTTTAGGCTGCTGTGCGTTGACGGCAAATTTGTTTCTGCAACTGAACGCCGGCCGGCTTCGGTAACAGGTGATGGCGACTCAACAATTCGCGAATTGATCCGCCGTGAAAACCGCAAACCAGAACGTTTGGATACGCCAACTTCGGCGATGAGCAAAATTCAGTCCGACGAAGCGATGGAAATGTATCTGGAAGAACAAGGGCTGTCATTGGAGAGTGTGCTAAGTCGCGATCGCACTGTGTTTCTACGCAAAGTCGCTAATCTTTCTGCAGGCGGCGTCAGCATTGACGCTACCCGCACTATTCACCCGGATAACATTGTTTTGGCTCAAGATATCGCCCTACATTTTCGGTTAACTTGTTTGGGGATTGATGTGGTAACAGAAACTCTCGCCAAATCTTGGAAAACAGGTAATTTTGGGATTATCGAGATCAATGCCGCGCCGGGAATTTTTATGCACCTCAACCCCGCTGTCGGCGAAGGCGTTGATGTGCCTTCCCATATTATCGAAACTTTCTTTGACTCCGGAAAATCCGCCAGGATTCCGATTATTACTTTCAACAGAATTTCGGTACACGACCTACAAGAAACTATCGACCATATTCTGTTGCAGCATCCCGATTGGACAATCGGTGCTGTTTGTACCGGTGGACTTTTTGTTAACCGTTCTGAAAAAGTTTTGAATAAGAATTACCATCTGAACTTGCAAAGTTTGCTCCGGAATCCCAAGCTCGATTTGTTAATTGCTGAATATCCCGAAGATATTTTGGAAGCTGAGGGAATGTTTTATCGGGGCAGCAATATGGTGGTGCTGGACAATCCGGGAGAAACTGAGATGATGTTGGTCAGAGAAAGCACTGATGACGATACTGTTGTGGTAAGGGAAGGAAGTAGTATTTCTATTCGCCGCCAGGGATTGATCGAACAGTATACTCTGGGGGATGATGAACCGTTTACACGGGTTTATTTGAAGGAAATAGGGACTGTTTTGTAAGCTGTTCCAAAATTAAGTTGGCTTTGTAGGGTGGGTATTGATTACCCGCCCCACCAGATCAAGGTTTTTTCTCGTTCCCAATTTCTTCCAGGGCAGGAACTTGGGAGCGCCCAGATGGGAACTGGCTTCGTTACACTTAGTTACAATTGGTTTCAATTCCTCAGTCGTGGATGCACTATTCGTGAAAACCCGGTTTCTTCCCAACTTCTAGTTACCACACCAATATTTTCGGAGAAATTGGGTTTCTCAACGTAAGTTCTATTTCTGCGATCATAAGTTTTTAGACAATCTCGTTTCTGCGCTGTCCTTCGTGCTATCAAGGAATTTTACAAGTCTTTAAAAAATTGCACTTCGGTAGCAGAAGGTGTGGAAATATGAATTTTGCGAGCAACTGGTTTAATTCGCTGACCGAAAGTTTACTGTCGCATCGTCGTTACATTCCAGCAGCCTTGACTCTTTGCACAGGTACGAGTTTGTCATTGGCAGCCGCAGCAGTCGTGTGGGATTCGGAAAACGAACGAATGCAAGCTGAATTTCATCAGCAAGCCGATCGCCTGAATGTGGCATTGCAGCAAAGCATCAACAAAAATTTAGAATTTCTGTACTCACTTGAAGCATTCTACAGCGCATCTACTAAAGTTACCAGACAAGATTTTAAGCAATTCTCTCAACCTGCACTTGCCCGAAATGCTGCTATACATTCTGTTAACTGGATTCGGCGCGTGCCGGCTGCCCAAAAAGCAGCTTACGAACAAAAAATTCGAGCCGAAGGTTTTCCGACATTTCAAATTTACGAGCGAACTCCTGACAAAAAGCAGGTCAAAGCAAAAGGGCGATCGGAATACTTTCCAATTATTTACAGAGAAGCACTAGAAGAAGATAACAAAGTGATCGGTTTTGATGTTGCCTCCAGCCCCGATCGCAAAGCAGCTTTAGAGAAATCGGTGAATACCGGGAAAATAGCGGCTTCCGCGCGGATTAGATTAGTCAGCAACAATCAACCGGGATTGCAAGTATTTCTACCAGTACGCCGCCGCACAAATTCTCCAGATAACTCGGTCAACGGACGCCAAAACCTAATGGGAGTTATTGCGGGTCTGTTTCAGATCACCAGTATGGTCGATTCCTCTTTAGAATCGCTAAATTTAGACAAGATTAATTTTTACCTCTATGACAACTCTGCTATAGAGAAAGAACGCTTTCTGGTGCGCTACGACTCACAAGATAAGCAGTTGATAGATAACCCAAAACACGAAAAGCCAGAGTTAGCTAATTTGCGGGGAAAAATCTGTCAATATCCGAGTGCTTGCACTCGCCTATTTAACGTAGCAGACCGCCAGTGGAAGCTGCTAGTTTTGCCTGGGAAGGGGTACCAGAGTATGAGGACGCATCAGGGTTCGCTGGCAATTGGTGCGATCGGGCTATTGATGACTGGCAGCTTGACGATTTACCTGTTGATGTCTCTAGAACGTACTGCAAAAGTAGAACAGCAAGTGTACGATCGCACAATTCAACTAAAAGAGCGCACCGCTGAACTAGAAACGGCACTAAAAAATTTGCAGGAAGCTCAATTTAAACTAATCCAAACTGAAAAAATGTCAAGCTTGGGGCAGTTGGTGGCGGGAGTTGCCCACGAAATTAACAATCCTGTCAACTTCATCTCTGGCAACCTGAGCCATACAGGCGCATATACTCGAGACTTGCTGGAACTTGTGGAAATATATCAGCAGCAATATCCCAACCCAACGCCCGAAGTGCAAGCGAAACTAAAAGATATTGATTTGGAGTTTATCAGTGAAGACTTGCCTAAAATCCTACAATCTATGAACATGGGAGCTGAACGGATCAGCAATATCGTGCTTTCTCTGCGGAATTTTTCGCGCTTGGATGAAGCTGAAATGAAGTCGGTTGACATTCACCAAGGCATTGACAGCACCTTGATGATTTTGGATAGTCGGCTGAAACCAAAAGCTGATTTTTCTGGTATTAAACTCATCAAAGAATATGGAAATTTGCCCTTAGTGGAGTGCTGGGCGGGACAATTGAATCAGGTATTTATGAATGTTTTGAGCAATGCTATTGATGTTTTATCTGATGCACAACATCAAAAAAAGCTCGAAAAAGACGCCTCGAATTCTGCATTTTTACCTACTATTAGGATTCGCACTGAACTTTTAAGTTCTAATTGTGTATGCGTGCGAATCGCTGACAATGGAACGGGCATGACGGAGAATGTCAAAAAACGTTTGTTTGATCCGTTTTTTACTACCAAACCTGTAGGCAAAGGTCCTGGCTTGGGATTGTCGATCTGCTATCACATAGTGGACAAACATCAAGGTTCGCTGAGGTGCGTATCGGCTCCCGGAGAGGGAACTGAATTCTTGATTGAGGTGCCGGTGCGGCAACAGTCTAAGCAGTCTGTTTCTAAGGTTTCACCTGCGGCAGGTGCCAGTTGGAATTAGCGGGAGAAATCTCGCTTCTAGCTGAGTCTTACTGGGAGCATCTCATATCAATTCCGGTTGCACCGTCCGTGATAGTTGACTGTTGACTGTAGACTGTAGAATGAGGGGTGGAAAAACTCAATGGTTGAGCCTTAAGTGTTGACTCGATTTTATTATTCCGATGCAACCGGAAACGATATCACTTTTGCAGCCAAGTTATAAATTGGAGTTGGGAGGCAGGAGCCAATAGCCAGGAGAAAAGAGTCAGAAGGAGGGAGCCAGAAGAAGTGTTTTTACAAATATGAGATGCTCCATAATTCCTGTTTAGAAAAGGTGAACTATCCGCACTCTACTTGGGAAAGGTGCGAGGTCG
Source organism: Microcoleus sp. Pol7_B2 (assembly GCF_036701035.1). Taxonomy (NCBI): domain Bacteria; kingdom Bacillati; phylum Cyanobacteriota; class Cyanophyceae; order Oscillatoriales; family Microcoleaceae; genus Microcoleus; species Microcoleus sp. Pol7_B2. The sequence continues at coordinate 15,305 of NZ_JAUBQB010000084.1, forward strand.
CACTCTACTTTTAACGGTTAACAGTCAACAGTCAACTATTATAGTTATTAGCAAGCGCGTGCTAATTGTGGAATATTGCCGAAAACAAATATCTGGGGTTTTACCCGTCGTGACAATTTATAATTGTAGCCAGACCAGATTACCAATTATTAACTACGATGTCTTTACAATCTATTAGCATTCCGCCCACAACGGATCGCAAACCTGTCGCTTTGATTGTCGCTTTGCATGGATGGGGTGCTAATGCTCGGGATTTGACTTCCTTAGCACCCTTTTTCAATTTGCCGGATTATCAGTTTGTATTTCCCGATGCCCCCTTTCCCCATCCCCAGGTAACGAGCGGCAAAGCGTGGTATAACCTTCAAAGCAAAGACGCTCAGGGATTGGTAGAAAGCCGGCAATTGCTGAGGGAATTTTTGCTCTCTTTGGAAAGCAGCACGGGCGTGCCTTTGTCTCGCACTATTTTAGGTGGCTTTTCTCAAGGCGGAGCGATGACTCTAGATGTGGGATTGACTTTGCCCCTAGCTGGTTTAATTTGTCTGAGCGGTTATTTACACCAGATTTCGCCAGTTGCGGGCAGTGTTTTGCCACCTGTTTTAATCGTACACGGTACTCAAGATACTATTGTGCCTGTTAGTGCTGCTGTGCGATCGCGCGAGAGTTTGACGGCTTGGGGAGCTGCGGTGCAGTATCGAGAATTTAAAATGGGACACGAGATTCTGCCGGAAGTTATAGAGGTAATGCGAAGTTTTGTTGTAGAAACTGTGTCGAAATCTGATTAAAGGTTTAGTATATAGTATGGCGGAAGTCTCGGGCAGGGGAAAAAAATGAAAACTTTAACCAAAGCATCGCGCGATATTGCTGTACTTACTTCTCAGGACGTGGCAGAATTGGCTGTCCGTTTGGAAGTTGACGATTATACAGATCCTTTTGAGGGATTGAATGATTGGCATTTGTTGCGATCGCTTGCTTTTCAGCGGCCGGAGCTGGTTGAACCTTATCTCCACCTTCTGGATATGGAAGCCTACGACGAAGCATAGACTGAAAAATCTAGCTCAAAATTTTCGACGGAATTGAGGAAGAAGTTAGCAGCATATTTTGTTGCGGATTAAACAGATGAATTAGGGATTTTAGCCTGTTTTTATCTTAATTTCTTTCTTGATTCTTTTTTATGAAAAAATGACATGAAAGGCAGACGAATTTTAATCGGCGTTAGTGGCGGGATTGCGGCTTACAAAGTTTGCGAAGTAGTTTCAACTTTAGCGAAAGCTGGAGCGGAAGTTAAAGTTATTCTTACTGATGCGGCAGGGGAGTTTGTAACGCCTTTGACTTTTGCTACTCTGTGCCGCCATCCTGCTTTTACTGACAAAGATTTTTGGCAACCAAGTCACGGGCGCCCCCTGCACATTCAACTGGGAGAATGGGCGGAAGTTTTTGTTATTGCTCCTTTGACAGCTAATACTTTGGCTAAGTTGGCGGGGGGTTTTGCTGATAATTTGCTGACTAATACTGTCTTAGCTTCTACTTGCCCAATTTTGCTGGCACCGGCGATGAATACGGATATGTGGGAACAGCCGGCGGTGCAGCGGAATTGGCGGGAAGTTTTGACTTATCGGCGCTATCATGCTGCGAATCCGGGGGCGGGAATGCTGGCGTGCGATCGCGCGGGTGTCGGCCGGATGGCAGAACCTTATGAGATTTTGCCTCATATTGAATCGCTGTTGTATGCGAAGGGCGATCGAGATTTAGCGGGCATTCGGGTGTTGATCAGTGCGGGAGGAACGCGGGAACACCTCGATCCGGTGCGGTTTATCGGCAATCCTTCCAGTGGCAAAATGGGTATAGCTTTGGCGCAAGCTGCACAGCACCGCGGCGCTACAGTGACGCTGGTACACAGTATAACTGGCGAGTTGCCGCTCTCAGGTTTGCGGGCGATCGCAGTTGCGAGTGCACAAGAAATGCGGCAGGCGATGCTGCAATGCTTTCACGATGCCGATTTGACGGTGATGGCGGCGGCGGTAGCGGATGTGAAGCCGGCTGAGTACAGTAGTGAGAAACTGCCCAAGCGATCGCTCCCGAATTGTTTGCCTTTGGCACCGGTAGAGGATATTGTGGCAGAGTTGGGAATTTTGAAACAGCCGCACCAAAAATTAATCGGGTTTGCAGCACAAACTGGGGATATTGTCAAGCCAGCTTTGGAGAAATTGCGGGCGAAGAAACTGGATGTAATTGCCGCAAACCCGATCGATCGAATAGGTGCAGGTTTCGGCAGCAATACCAATCAAGCAATATTAATTAATGCCGCCGGCAAGCAAGTAGAAATAGCACCTTGCAGCAAGCTAGAAATGGCTCACCGATTGTTAGATTTTGTGAGGGAAGGCTGAGGGCGCGATTTACTCATTAACTGGGATTAATTACTACTGGTTCGGGCGATAATTCTGATTCCCCCAAATCCGTTGATTCCGAGTCAGCCGACAACTGAGTATCTGCGACAGTAATTTCTAGTTTAAATCCTAATGCTTCGAGCAATTCTACCAAACTATAGATTTCCGAACCTGCACTTTCAGCCAGCATCTGGTCGAGTTTTTCGTGATGCTGTTTTGCTGACTCCGAAAGAGTATTCATCCTCATCCGAGCCTCTATCACCTTTCGGATGGCATTTCTCAAAAGGGCGGGTTCCGGGTCTTTTTCTTTCAAAATAGCGCCGATAAAACCAGCAGCTTCTTCCGGCTCGTGGAGAGATTCGATTAGGTACTCGCGGTAGCTATCACTTGTCGGTGCTTTCACGTTTTTCATAATCTGTCCAGTATTCTATAGCTTGTCGAATGTTCTGTTCTTGGGTGCTTTTATCCCCAGCTATGAGGATTACCGCAATAGTCAAGCCGACTTATCCGAAGTAGAGGCGGTAGCCCGGGCCATAATTAATTCTGAGTTCAAAAACTCATTGTCCCGCTGAGTTTAAATCTCCGAGATTACCTTGCTCAACTTCGGTCAAGCCTAGATTTGATTCTAACTATAACATTCCGATCGCGGAGGGCATCAAGCCACTCGGTGAATGGTGTCGTACCCTCTGCTGTAGTGTAACGTCGAATTTCCCTGGGTTGTACTTGCATGATTTTATCCTACTTGATTAACAATTTCTATCGTAAGGGCGATCGACACCGCATTAAGCGGGCAAATCATACTTAAGACAGAGGTATTCGATCCGTTTTAAGCTAAACTTTGTGGCAGGAAACTTTGATTAAAACAGGGCATTGTGAATGAATTTTAAATCGATCGCAAAAACCAATCTACTATTCGGCAGCCTGATAATTAGCCTCGGATTGCAATCACTTCCAGCAGCAGCGCAATCAGTCACCGACGCGCAAGTTTCCGCCCTTGTAGAAGCAATGCGACAAGCCGCACCGCCACAAACTGCAAATGACGGAATGTACAGTCAGTGGCAAGTTTTGCCAGGGAATATTTCCCGCTGGGCCAAATTCTGTACCAAACAAGATTTAACACCCCAACAATTTGAGGCCGACGCGACAAAAGCCAAATCAATTGTTACCTGTATCGTGGGCGATTTGCTGCGCGACGAATACAAAGCTAGCAGCAACAATGAATTAACCGCCATACGCCGCGCCGCTTGCTGGTGGATGACTGGGGACTCCGCAGCTTGCAAAAGTGGCGCAACTGCTACTTATGCGGATAAGGTTGTCAGCGTTTACCAGCAGCAGCGGCCTAAAAAGTAAGGTTTTTGCTGCGGGATTTAGATTTTTTTACCGCTGATGCACGCGGATTAACGCAGATGAATGGCGCTGGGTTTCATTCCCCGCCAATTCATCTTCTTTTAAAGTAACTTTTAGTCTAAATCATAGCGAATCCAAATACAATTTCTGCGTTCAGGACTAGCCGAATTTCCCTTGGTTATACTTCCCTGATTTTTGTGAAATATACATATTAACCTGTGCAGGTTTGACTCTGCGACTGAATTACCCATTTTCTGCCTGACTTCTCATCAACTTTTGCACGCTTGCTAAAGCCCGATTTAATTCATAATTTTTTCTTTCTGAATTCTGCAAAAAAGCCTGCTGTTCTTCCTCAATCATTAACACATCCTGCCGCACCAAACCATCTAATAACTTTTGAGCCGCGCCGAAACAACTATCTTTGATAAACCTGCGAAACCAAATTGGCAATTTGTGCAGCCGCCAAAACGCATTTAATGAGGTAAAATGAATTAAATAAGCCCGAGTTGCCGTCTCGCTCACCGGACAAATCAAGCAGTAAATCTTAAAGTCGCTCCCCAAAGTTGAAACCCAGTGCGGGTAAACATAACTCACCTCAAGCGGTTCCGGGTGCAGTCGGCGCAGAGATTTAAAAAACAACTGAGAAATTGACCAAATTTTATCTATTTTGTAATAACTTTGTGCCTGATAGCGAGCAGTTACTTGATGCTCGTTTTCTTCTAAAGTATCTAACACCGGATTTGCCCAAGCTTGCCAATCATCGTGCAAGTGTCCGTGGTACATATCCATCAAGTTTTCAATTAAAAATGAATAGTGTGCCTGACAGTCGATGACTGAAACTGTGGCAATATAATTGAGATGTTCCCACTCTGGCAAATCCAATAAATCTATTTTTTCTGCTTGGGTTTCGTCGCCGGGAAACAGCCAGATAAAACCGTTTTGTTCTTTGACTGGATAGGAACGAATTTTGCAGTTAGGTAGCTTTTGATTTTCTGCTAAATAATCGACTTCGGCGCATTCTCCCCTTGCATTTAACCGCCATCCGTGGTAAGCACATTCGATTAAATCGCCTTTAACTTGGCCGTGGCTGAGTTTAACTTGTCGGTGCGGACATCTATCTTCTAAAGCGTTGATTTTGCCTGAACTGTCGCGGAAAAGTACGATCGCCCGATTCCAGATTTTCGCAGCGACGGGCTGAGTTTGCACCTTGGTGCTGCGGGCGATTGCATACCAGCGATCGAGATTAATGCCCAACTGGCGGATATGAGTTTTTTCTCCCCTTGCAGATACCGATTTTATCGCGTTGTTTTGCATTACAAATGTTCCCAAATTACGCCCATAAAACAACCCAATTTTACAAAATAACAGCCCGGAAAGCAACGACTGTAAATTTTTCTAAATTTCCGTTCTGACAAATACCTATCGCTAGCTAAATGCTTCAACCACCCAGGCGACAGTCTAAATTTTAATAATCTTAAAGCACTGCGAAATCCGTAGATGGAACAGTCGGGCCTAAAATCTCTCGCCGCACCTAATATGTAGCCTAATGTAGCAGGTGTTTCCACTTCGGAAATATTATCTAACAAAACTATTTTCCCGTGCGGATTTAACATTTTTTTTATTGCATTGAGGGCGGCGGGGAGGTTGGGCAGGTGGTGAAAAGTAGCAGCACTAACTATTAAATCAAATTTGCGCTCCAGCGCTAATTGACTGGCATCCATTTGGATGTATTCGATATTGGGAGCTGAGCGTTTTTGACTGGCGATTGCCAGCATTTTTTCTGACAAATCGACGGCGACAACATTATCGTAATACTGGGCTAATTCAAAAGCAAGAATTCCCGAACCGCAGCCAATATCTAATGCTGCACCTTTGCTGACCGATAGGTTGTTAATAAAAAAATCGTTCTGGTTTTGCAAGGTGGCAGCGAAATCGTATTCTGTTGCAAAAGCATCAAAGGTTACAGATTTATTGCGAATTTTGCGCTTATTATTTAGCATCTATTATTGCTTTATACTCATTCAATAATATTTTAACCGCATATCCACCCCCCTCAACGCAGATATTTTTTTGGTTTGCAAGCTCTGCCTTTTCCCCTCAGCGAAACCACCCCCGCAAACCGTAACTCATCTTAAAAAAATAACGCAACTTTAGGAAACCTCTAAACCCTTATTGAATCAGTGATTTCCATTTCTTCAAATCTAAAATCTAAAATCTAAAATCTAAAATGGTATGACAGGGGGCGGGTTTCACCGAGGATACCAGCCGATAATTGACGATTTATAAAGCCCGCCCCGCTGGAAACTTTAGATTTTTAACACGCCTTCGGGATTCACCGTCAAGAGCGATCGCCTCTGCAAACCCTCCTGATATAAAATAGCATTAGCTGCCAACAAACCGCTGCTAACCGCCCTTTCCATTAAACCGCACGGAAACGGCATTTTCACCCAATCTCCCGCAAACAACAGATTGGGAACAGCGCAGCAAGTCTCCGGTCTTTCGGCATAACTACCGGGCGGATATCCAGAAAAATTCTTTTGATTTACCAATTCCCGGTGCAGCATATTTGCCTCTTTTAATTCCGGTACAATTTCGTACAATTCTTGCTCAAAAGTAGCCAGTAAAACTTCCTGGTTCGGAAATTCTTTCTCCTTGTAACAATAAGCGTGCAGTTCCACTACACTACCGCCAGTTTTCTGATTCCATTCGATGAACTGATCCTGAATTCGGTGGTAAAGCGTAATGCTGTCAGTCAGTTTGTAGCCGGAAAGCGAACTGAAATTGCTGTGTTCCCAGGGAAATTCGCGATCGAACCAAAAACGGCCCACCGCAAACGGATCGGCTATTTTCAAGCTCTCTATCCGACTCTGCACCTGCGGATTCACCTCACCGCTAGCCAAACTAAACAAATGCTGCATCCCCGGAACATCGGCCGCCAAAACATAGTAATCAGCCTTCAATGTTTCTCCCAATTTTTGCGGCTGCGATTGGTTAACCCCTGCTGCTAACTGTATTTCATCGGCTTTTTCATCGACTACCTTAAATCGAGGCAAATCCCGTTGAGCAGGGCCGCTCACAACTCGCCCTTCGGCATCAAAAACTGCCCCGTGACAAGGACAGTGAAATTGACCGTCGTTTTGTTTCTGAACTGTGCAGCCTTGGTGAGTGCAGCTCAGAGAAATTGCCTCTTTTCCCGACGGTGCGGCGGCAAATACGCTGTCCCCAGCGCCGAAATATTCGGTAGAGTTGCTGTCAGTTAACAGCGCGTTTCGCTTCACCCAAAAAGGTATTTTACTTTGCACGTCTCCAGACTGGTAACTCAGAGAATCAATCTTGCCGTTTTCCCAGCGAATTTCACTAACTGCGACATCTGTCAATATTTTGCCGCCTTTGCTTTCAATTGCTCTGGCAATAGGCTGCACCAAACTCGTGCCCATATCTTGCCGCGTACCGTTGAAAGCCAAACCCTCTGGATTTCCAAAAAAGTAAAAATGGAAAAATTGCATTAATTCTCCCGCGCTCAATTCGTCGGGAGCATTGAGGCTGGACTTGGCAAAAGGCAGAAAATACAAGTCATAAAGTCCGCGCGGAAATTCACCTTTTACCCAGTCGGCAACTGATATATTGTCGAGGCGATCGAAACTTTTTTGAGTTTGAAAACCGCCGATTTCTCGAAACACTTGCCAGTGAGCGGGTTTTGTTAGATTGATTCCCCACTTGAGCCGATTGGGAGAAGATATCCCCAAGTCAACTATATTCCAGGGAAAAGCTGAATGGTTGGGACGGAAAACTTCGGGCTTGTATTTTCGGTCTCGAAACACAACGGCGTAGGATTCTAAAGATACAAAATTATCGGTAATTTCTAGTTCTTCTACCACACTTTTGAGGTTGTAGTATTGCGGAAAAAAACCGTGGAAACCGTGTTCCATCATAAAAGTTTCGTTCCCGACTTGTATCGGCCAACTAGCAATTTTGCCGCCTAGTTGGGGCGATTTGTCGAGCAATGTTACGGCGAAACCCCGCTGACTGAGCTCGTAAGCACAGGCGAGCCCTGCCAAGCCTGCCCCTACAACTGCAACGGTTTTGCGGTTATTCAGCATTCGCGGCAAGTCAAGAGAATCTTGCACAAAAACGGTGGGCTCTGGCTTGGAAAATCGAGAGTAGCCCAGCAGCCCGCCGGCGGCACCGACTCCGAGGAATTTCAGGGCGGTTCTTCGAGAAAATGGTTGGGATAGCGGTGAATTGGTTGATTGACTCATCAGCGGTACGCGGTAACGGGCTTTAAACACAAATACGCCATAAGGCATATATCATAGACCGAAATCAGGATATGTGAAGAAATACTAAGACACATCCCCCAATCGGATCGCGATCGCACCGTGGCAAATTCGATCGCACACAATGTATAGTGGAAGCAAGAAGGCTTTAGTTATTTAGGAGAAAAGAATAAAAAAGCGATCGACCGCATAGCGTAAAATTTTCTAAATAATTAAGTGTTTTTATTTATAACTTAGGAGTGTGTGTGATATCTGTCACACTTATTGGCTGGGCAAAAGTGCCATCAATTTTAGAGCTTTTAACCCCAGAACGATCGCGCGCTTCTCCCCCTGGCACGCAAAAAAATCGAACAACCCGCATTAATTTATCTTTCTCAACTCTTAGCCAGCGGCAATTATCCTAAAAGATTAGGAGATTGCCAAGCAACATATCACGTCAAAATCAGCTTCGGCGACTTGTACGAAGTAACCCGAAAGATATCCGATGCCCAACCATTGATCAGTAGAACTTTAACTAAGTTGGCGCGAACAAACATAACTATTTTAAAATAAGTAAATACAGAGAATATATTTACTGAGGTAACTCAATATATCCGCGATCGATGCAGGGTATTCCTCACTTAGTACCAAGACAAAACCCGATTCAACCTGAGAACTGCCGATGTGCGACCAAAAGTCAAACACGCCCGTAGAGGTAATACCGATTAAATGTACCTGGCTGCTATGTAAAAAACAGGACTTACTTGAAGAAACCGGGTTTTTGCGTAAGTCCTGTTTATGCAAAACTTCTGGATAATTTACAAAAATTTACATAAATGGTGAATTTCTTGGTGCGGGGACTCTGTTGGTACTGGTGTACACACCCTACGGCAGAGATTTGCGGTTGGTATTGAATGCTATAATCGTGCCGCGATCGCCAGCACAGTCAAAATTCCCACCCACCTCCCAACTTTTGCCAACTGCTGCCGCCAACGGCGCCCTTAACCGCCCCAAAATCATGCACTATCAATCCCAGCAGCAACGCCAAAAACACACGAGTCAGAAAAAAATTAAAAAAGCTATTTTTTACTGTTTGATAGCAATATTTTTCTTGTGGATCACGGCGAACCTCGCTACAATTGCCCAAAACACAAACCAGGGCGGGCTTAACGGGCAAGAAATGAGAAACTTGCTTGATCGGGGCCACCTCACCGAAGCCGTAACCAGAATCGAAGAAAGCTGGGAAGAAGACTATCAAACATACTTTGAACAAGACTTTGGAACCCGTGCAAAAACCGCCGAAGCAATATCAAAAACTCTCTCCCGCCTAGCAGTTCAAACAAAGAAAAAACCTGCTTTAATTTACGCTATCCCCCGCACCGACCAACTAGAATTAATCTTAATATTGCCCGATCGCCTCCCCATTCTCCGCAGCGTCCCCGAAGCCAAACAAGAGAAACTGCTCTCAGTAGTCAAAGAATTCGGCAGCGAAATCACCAACCCCGTAAAAATCAACACCACCACCTATCTAGAACCAGCCCAACAACTCTACAAATGGATAATTGCACCCCTAGAAACAGATTTGCAAACAGCAAAAATTGAAACCTTGCTGTTCTGCGTCGGCGAAGGTTTGCGAACCGTACCCCTAGCAGCAATGCACGACGGAAAGCAATTTCTGATCCAAAAATACAGCCTCGCCCGCATCCCCGCCTTCAAACTCACAGACAGCAATTACACCGACCTCAGAAACGTGCAAGTTCTAGCAATGGGAGCATCAGATTTCGCAGAAACGGCGAACAAAGAACCGCTGCCAGCAGTTCCATTAGAGCTAGGCGCGATCGCCCGACAGTGGCCCGGTCAATCCTTTCTCAACCAAGACTTCACCATAGTAAACTTGCAATCCCAGCGACTGCAACAAAAATACGGAATTATCCACCTGGCAACCCACGCCGAATTCCGCCCCGGAACCCCAAATAACTCCTACATTCAATTTTGGGACACCCAACTGGGCCTCGATCAAATGAGAGATTTAAAATGGAACAATCCGCCCCTCGAACTATTAGTATTAAGCGCCTGTAGAACCGCCTTGGGAGACAAAGAAGCAGAACTCGGATTTGCCGGTTTAGCACTGCAATCAGGAGCAAAATCAGCCCTCGCCAGTCTGTGGTACGTCAGCGATGCGGGGACTCTCGCCCTGATGACAGAGTTTTACCAGCAGTTAAGAATCCGCAGGCCAAACGACCCTCCAATCATTAAAGCTGAAGCAATGCGGCAAGCACAGATCGCCGCAATAGAAGGCAAAGTGACGATCGAAGGCGGTCAACTGCGAAGTGCGCGAGGCGACATTCCCTTGCCCCCGTCCATCCCCAAACTCGACAGCAAAGATTTATCCCATCCGTATTATTGGGCAGCTTTCAGCATTATCGGCAGTCCTTGGTAAGTGGGCCTCTTGACCGAAACTGGTGATAGGCTATAAAACATAAGTAATTTAATATCTGTAGCTGTCGCTCAACAAACCACCACCAACCTGTGACGAATCAAGCGGGAGCCTTCAAGGGGAAACAACAATGAAAAAATTAGAATTTTTGCTACAGAAAGAGGGCGATCGCGCCTGGTTGCCCCTAGAAACCTCCGACGTGGAAATTCTAGAAGGTAAATACCGTGTGGTTGCTCGCATTCAGCACCCCAACACCGACATCGAAATTCGCGTTACCCATACCTCCTTCGACCAAGGGGCGCAGCGAAAAGTCCAAAGCCGATCGGCCCGCACCAACCCCGAAGGATTAGTCGTGATCATTCCCTACACCAGGCTCAAACCCGGACTGTGGGAACTCTCCTGCTTGCCAGATCCCAAATCAACACCACTAAAACCTTGGCAGTACGGGGTTCAGTTGGAAGTATTGCCCGCAGAATCGGAAACCTCCGAACCCCTACCGCCGATCGACCAAATCGAACCTGCTGCTTCCACCGCAGCCCCACAAATCGCAGCACCGGTCGATGATCGCGCAGCCCCACAAATCGCAGCACCGGTCGATAGCCCCGCACCAACCCAAATCCCAGCAGCCGCTTCAGCACCGCAGCAGACCAAAATCTACCAATTCCCAATTCCCCAAACCCCCCAACCTAAACCGCACGTCAAACTCGAACTCGTCCTCGATCGAGAAACCTTCGTCACCCAACTCGGTCGCCCATTAATCATTTCCGGCAAAATAGACATTCCCCAACCCCCCCAAAAAACCAGAAAAACAGCAACTCTCCTCCCCGAATCCGAAGCGAGAGAACTCAAACAACTCATCGGTTCCGCACAACTGCAAATTTACCTGCGCGACCCCCAAACCTCAAAAATTCTCGCAGAAATCCAGCAGCCGATGCCAGAACAAGTTCCCCCCTGCATCTTTGCCTGCGTCACCTACATCCCAACCGAATGCAAAAGCCGCCTAATTTTAGGAGAAGCAATTCTCAGCAGCGGCAGCGTCACCCTAGCCACCAAACTATTCACAATTACAGCCCGTTTAGAGCACCTTCTAGAGGAAATTAAAGACAATTTCATCGAAGAAAAGCATCAAGCCGAACCCTCCCCAACAGCCTCAAAACAGCCTGGGAGCCCCAAAAATCAATCCTTCCTCAAGCTAGTACAAAAATCTTTAGACCCTCCCTCCCCCGCCGAATCCCCAACCAAGGAAGCCCTACCCCCTCTACTGGCTTCACGTCACACCCCAAGTGCCGGCGGTCTAGAATTGCCCGCATTCGGTAACAAACTGCCCGACAGCAGCCGAGTGCAATTGCTCTCGGAAATCTCCAATTCGCCTCGAACTGCCCCAGAGTCTATCGACCCACAAACCAAAGCCTCAGACATCCCCAATCCCAATCAAACAGCCGAAATCGGAGCGATAGAGCAAAAACCCGAAAACAGTCCCGAATTAGAAACAACAGCCCCAGAAACCCAGCCAACACCCACAAAACACGCATTTCAAACCTTAAAAGTCGAAAGTCGATTTTGGTCGCGACTGAGTTCCCTAGCCAGCAACGGCGAATCCCCCGACTGGCTCAAAGCAACCACCCTGTCACCAACTCCAACAGCCGCCGCCAATAGCAGCGACGAAATTGACGTTGTGGAAGAAAGCAGCCCAACCCAGCAGCAACCCGAAACGAGCGAAACAATTTCCGATCCCAAATCGACTAGCCCAGAAGCCAGAGAATTTGTCGTTTTTGACGAGCCCCCGCAGCCGAAACAAGTTGCTCAAAAAACCGCAACTGTCGCAGCCGAAGTAACTCCCCCAACTCCCTACGTTTTGTCAGAAGACGAGTTAGTACCGATGCCCATTTTGGAATTGCCGCGCGCCGAAATCCTCGCCGGCGGACCAGTAAAAGTGCAAGTGCAACTCCCGGAATTAATGCCCCGGATTTATGTAAAAGTTTGGGTTTACGATCGACAAACCTATCTGATTCTCGACGGGCCGCGCTGGATTACCGAATTTAAACCTAACGGGTTGGGAAGCGTGCGAGCAAGTATCGAGTTAGAGATTCCCTACGGCTGCATGGAAGTCGAATTTGAGGCGATCGCCGTCGAAATGCAAACTCAGCGGGAAAGTCATAAAGTAAGTGTTCACCGCCAAGTTTTACCCCCAGCCGGGCCAACTTTACCTCTGGATGGTTGAAGCGTGAAAGAAGGAAGTTCGGTAACGGATTGAGGCCCATACTTTATTATTTGGGGTGAATAATATGGTAGTGCAGTAACCCGTATTTGCTGGGTTCGGTAAACTCTAAACAGGCTGTTCCGATGGGCGCTAGAGTTTAGTTATTAAATTACGATGTATCAAGATGACATCAATGCCTTCTGAAAATGATGTGTTAGAAACTAAAAAGAAACGCTTTATGGTTTTGAATACTATTTACGATTTGGCTGAACAAGATGAACATCAACCTATCAGCACTTATGAAATCAAAAACAAAACTGAAATACAAGGTGAGAACTTATACCTGATTTTAAAGTTTTTAGTTAAGCAAGGTTTGATTAAAAACATATCTACTCTCGAATCTATGTATGGAGGAGATGCTGTGATCTCAATTACACATAAGGGCTTGTGTGAGTTAGAAAACGCTATCGAAAAACCTGATGAGCCAACTGAAAATTTCCCTGCTCATATTTATAATAGTTATACTACAATTAAAGGTAATAATTATGGTCATAATATAGCAGCAACCATGACTGAATCAAACATCTTCGATCGAAGAAGCGGAAATCACGACGAACAGATTGGGGATAGCTACCAGCAGAGCGGAAACTTCGGCATCGGTCATATGAGCGGTGGCACGATTCAGTCTGGTGCAAAAGTAGCTGGGGTCATCAACGAAGCCCAGCAACGGAACCTCGCTGAAGCTGCTGCTGAAATCCAGCAATTACTCGAACAACTGGAGAAGTCTTACCCAACTAATACTACGATGGGCAAGATGCAAATTGCCACTGAAGCCATTTCGCAAATTGACAGCAATCCAACGCTAGCTGGTCGAATCCTTAGCGCCCTGAAAGCTGGAGGCATTTCGGCATTTGAACAGTTGCTTAACCATCCGGCTGCCAGTTTTGTCATCGGTGCGTTGGAAGATTGGCAGGAAACTAAGGGAAGTTAATCTCAACGCGCTCTCGCTGGCGGCGCTGAGATTAACTTCCCTTAGCTTATTTAAGCTCCGGAGCAGTTGGTTCGAGTTTTTGCTGAGTAGTTTGTTCTTTCTGCTTCGCCAGCAGACCATCGAAGTCAATTTGCGTTCCGACTCCTGCAATTATTGCCATCAACAAACCGAAGATGACCGCGAAAAACTGCCACCCAAACATAAAGCGTTGGGCATGGTCTACGGCATCAAGCAGGACTTTGATTTTGGGTACTCGCGAAACCTCATTTTGTTTGCCAGGGCTGTGCGATGGCGCTTCATTAATAATTCCAGCCAGTTTGTCGGTGCGGATTGTTCCATTGTTTGCACCCACACCAAAGTTACCACTCTGATGGGTAGAGGTAGAGCTAATTGTGATGTTACCATTAACTCTGCCGGAGACGATCGCACTGCTATCAGCTTGACCGACACGGATTGACTTGTCGGTTGAATGATTGTTTGAACGGTTCTGCATCTTCAATCTTCTCCTGTTAATTAGTTGGATTGGGTGTTGATATTTCCGAGCACATTACCGGAATTTAAAGCTGTGCCTATAGCTTGTTCCACCTCGATCGAGTTATCGTTAATCACATTCCGACTGAAGTCAAAAATCATAGGTTTAGATTCCTGCTCATTGAGAATTTCATACAACTTGATAATAGCCTCATCTATAAATCAATACGGTTCAGTTAAGAGCTATGCAGTGCTTAAAACAATAAATACAGGAGGATTCATTATTATTCCAGTACCTC
>NZ_JAUBQB010000085.1:0-29198 GCF_036701035.1 Microcoleus sp. Pol7_B2
TCTTGCACTTTATTCTCGATCACGCGCTCGAAACCTTTCGCGACGCAATATGCACTCGATTATTCAGCAAGCCCTACTTAAAGATGAAAATATGGACTGAATTTTGTCATGGTTATTAGTTTGAGTAAGATCCCTAGCATTTTTATAATAGATACTGGATATTGAGCCGGAGGAATGTTGAGAAGTTATTTTATTAAAAATGAAATGAAATGATTCAATCTTCCTGAGAATTTTCAATAAAGCTCTCAGTGTTAGATTCTGCTCTCTATACGCTCTAATAAGGGAGAGAACCATTGGCATTTGTTGCTTAACACTCAATATATTTAATGCTTCCAAACATTCTTTCAGCTCATTTTCTTCTGGAGTCCATGAATAATTATTTGGGCTTCTTATAGAAGCATAGTAATCAGCGTTTTGTTGAAATTCAATTAACAATGAGAAAGCTGCATCGGAATTAGAAATATGTTTTTTTATTTCACCGAATAACTTTTGTTCAGTAGTATCTGCATATTTTGAAAGCCAATGGTGGTGTAAAAATGATGTCATTGCATTTTCTATGCCATAGTCATCAAACTTGTCCAATATGTTGTTCCAGATAATTTTAGCGTTATCTAATGTTTTATTGGAAGACTGAACTTTTTTGAGTAATAGATTCTTCACTAAATCAGGTGTAGTTAGATCTTTACCTCTAGTATTTAGTGTTTCAAAAATTAAGTAAGCATCATCTTCATTATCTAACTGAATAAAAACCAGCTTCAGTGAGAGAATTTTATTTCTTATGGTTTTGAGGCGATCTATTATAGCAAGCCTACTTTCCTCCAATAACTCAATTTTGGCATCGTTTTCTTTCCATCCTGGAATAAAGGAAGAAAGCTTTTTGTTTATTAATTCAAAGGCATTTTTAAGTTTCAACTCTTCATGTCCTACTTTACACTTAACCTTTGCTCCTTCAAAGCTTTGGATATGAGCTTGTAAATATGGAAACGAAGTTTCAGAGTTAAGGATAAATTCATTTACATTATCTATAGTTGGTTTTTCAATAAAATTATGAACACCTATGGAGAGGTTTTCGTCACCAAGTATACGAAAAGCATTTCGTATAGCCGCGAGCATTAATGTAATGGTTGTTAATCTCTGTTGACCATCTACTATTCCAAAATTTCGTTTTTCTGTTTTATAAACAACCATTGATCCAATAAAATATTGATCGTGATCTTCAATAACAACATCATCCCAGAAATTGTTGACTTCCTCTTCACTCCAAGAATAAGGTCTTTGAAATCTTGGTATTTGGAAATAACCCATAGAAAAAATTTCTTGAACTTCTTTATCATTTGCCTCAATTTTCATTAGCGTTTTTTCCCTAAATCGCACTACATACTTTAGATGCCACCAGATTTGATATCTACTACACCCCCACTCTACCAGTTTAATAGCACCGGACTTGATATGAGTTGTTAGTTGTCATAACAAATGCCCAATGCCCAATGCCTAATTATCAAATTAAACTACCCGATAAACAAAACTCAGAGTTGCCCAAACATTCACATCCAAAGCCCAATCGTCCGTCGATATCCCCACTTTCTGCACCCCTGGAATGCTAGCGGCGTGCAAATCTTCGAGTACCGCCCGCGCCACATTTAAAGGATTCAACAACACTCGAATTGGCAGGGCATCCCTCGTTTGCTGCATTTCGGCTTCTATTGCAGCCAGAGTTTGAGCCAAGGGACTCTCACTAAATATAATCATAATTTCTGCAAGTCCGATCGGCCCAGATACCGCCCACCCGATCGCCCCAGCCGCCGGCACGGTCACATTCTCCCCAGGAGCGATCGCCCGCGACATAACCCCCACAGATTCTTTCCCCTCAGTGCCGAGCACTGACAGCCGTCCCGCGCTGTCCGAGCCAAACACCGCAAAATAAACCGGGCGATCGCTGTCGTTATACAATCTGTACCGAACTCGGCTGCCTTCTGGTAAACTTAATATATGAGCGCTTGCGGATTTCTCACTTTCCCCGCTCAGCGGTTCCAGCCGATAATCACCGCCGGGCCGCACTGGCTCTCGCTGCGCCACAGCCCGCGCTTGCGGTGCGAGAGTTGCCAGAACCGCCCGCACCTTCAGGCGCGAAGACCCCTCATTGACTGTCAGCCGCAGCAACTTCCCCGCCTGCAGCGCTTTCAAATGCGGAGTCAAGCGCTGCACCGCCACCTTGACTGCTTCTCCCCCGTCGCCCTGAGTATCGGGAATCAGCATTTGAGCCAAAGAAAACAAACCGTAACGGCTTTGAGGCAAAGCAGGCTCGTGAGGCGAGACTGTTTCGGCTAAAGTTGTTTCCGGGACTCTGCCGAACCGACAGTCAGCCAATTGCTCGCTGCCTACCGCCGAAACTTGCGGCACAGTCGCAAAGGCGCTGGTAGCGTCTACCCGCTCGATGCGTTCCAAACCCGAGTCCAAAGCTACTGTCAAACCGATGTTTCGCGGCAATACCCGAATTTCTTCCCTCACGAGTTCGCCGACTGTTAATTGACCGTCTGTTCGATCGAACCCGTCTACAACTTGGGCTTTAGCAGAGAGGCCCGTGCGTCCCCGCAGCAAAAGCCTCGCGCCCTCCGAAGAATCCACTGCAAACACAGAACCCCCGCAGCACTCCAAAACCCCCGGCGACAACCCGCCCAGCCACAACTGCACAGTTTTGCCCCCCTCTTCCACCGCCGTCACAGCGCCGTCAGATGCAGGGGAATTCAAGATTAAATTTGAAAAATTCACCGCCGGCGCGGTTGTTAAATCGTGATTGAGAATTTGCGGTTGCTGCGATAACCCCACCATTTGCTCGACATTACCAGCAGCGCGGCTGAAACTGACGCTGAAGCTGCTAGCGGGAGTTGCCCACCACAAAGTTTGGGTGAGGGCGTAGGTAAACAAACCTGCGGTAAATCCGTTCCACTCTTGTTCGGCGGCGAGTGCGGAATTCGCGCCCGCGGCAAGTAAGGCGGCGTCCGGACGGAGATTTGGGCCGGAGCCGAGGTCTTGGGCAAACGTTAATTCTGCGAGGCTAGGCTCGCCGATGGTGGGGCGGGGGCGGGAGCGAATGCGAAAGTTGCCGTTTTTGGGGAAACCCGGATAGGTGTAGCTGGTGTCGAGGATGGCGATCGCATTTTCTGTCGCGAGCGATCGCATCAACAGCAACAGCGTTTCCTCTAAAATATCGTTCACCGCCCGGTTTGCTAACAACGGCAAAACATCATCCGCCGGCACTAAACTGTTTTGCATTTTTCCGGGAGACTCGCCCAAACTGACTTGACTACCGCAGCCGCTAAAGTGAAAAACTACCACGTCACCGGGTTTTGCTTGTTGAGTCAAGTGAGTGACAAAAGCCGTCTCGATATTCTCCCTCGTAGCTTTAGCGTCAGTCAAAGTCAAAATGTCCGACGGCACAAACCCAAACCGATATATCAGGAGTTCCCGCTGCAATTCCACATCCGTAACGCAGCCGTGAAGGGGCGAATCTGGATATTTGTCAACGCCAACCAACAAAGCCAATTTCCTCGCTGTCGGCTGCGCTAAGGCTTGGAGGTAGCGATCGCCCAACGGCAGCCACAAAGCCTCGCTGATTCCGATGGCGGCCAGCACCCGGCCAGCTTGCTGCAAAAATTCCCGCCGCTTGAGTCCCATTTTTAAATAGCTTTGAATTTTAAGTTTTGAATTTTAAGTTAAATTCCCCTCAATAATTTTAGGGGAATTAATTAGATTGTGAGTGTTTAGTATTAAGGGAGTTTTTAAGTTTTAACTTTTGAGCTTTAAGTTAAAAATTTCCCATTTAAAACTCAAAACTCAAAATTAAAAACTATGCAGAATGTCGCCCCCACCAAAGTTCAAGATTTAAATCTCGTAATTGAAAATATTCATTGCCTTGGCTAATTCTGCGGCGACTTCCGGTCGGGAAAACTGCGGCGGCGGCAATTTTCCAGCGCGCAGCATTTCCCGAACTTTGGTTCCAGACAAATGCACCCGTTGTTCGGGAGTGCTGGGACTTGTTTTAGTTGTAGCCATTTGTTCCGTCAGTGTGCAATAGAAAGCGTGCTCGAATTTCATCGGCACAATTCCCAATTCTCCCGGCTCAAATTCATCAAAAATATGTTGGGCATCGTAAGTGCCGTAATAATCGCCAACTCCAGCGTGATCGCGCCCCACGATAAAGTGAGTGCAGCCGTAGTTTTTGCGGATTAAAGCATGAAAAATTGCTTCTCGCGGCCCGGCGTAGCGCATCGCCGCCGGATTAATTGCCAAAATTACGCGATCTTTTGGATAGTATTTTTCTAGCAGAATTTCGTAGCAGCGCATCCGCACGTCAGCGGCGATGTCGTCATCCTTAGTCGTCCCGACTAGCGGGTGCAAGAACAAGCCGTCTACTGTTTCTAAGGCGCATTTTTGAATGTATTCGTGTGCCCGGTGGATGGGGTTTCTGGTTTGGAAACCGACTATGGTTTTCCATCCTTTTTCTGTGAACAGCATTCTCGATTTCGCCGGGTCAATTTGGTATTGGGGAAAACGGACATCTAGTTCGCGTTCCAGCAGCCAAATGTCGCCTGCAAGGTTAACAGGTCCGGATTTGTCTACTACCTGGACACCCGGGTGTTTGAGGTCGTCGGTGCGGTAGACGTTGACGGCTTCTTCTTCTTTACTGTAGTGATATTTTTCTGCAAGTTCCAAGAGCCCGACAAATTTGCCCGCCGGTGAGTCGAGGCGCACTAAAGTTCCTGCTTTCAGGGGGGCGGCGACTTCTTCTGTTACCGAGAGGGTGATGGGAACCGACCAAGGGAGGCCGTTGGAGAGGCGCATTTGTTTAACGACCGATCGATAATCAGCTTCGTTCATGAACCCTTTGAGGGGACTCAGGGCGCCGATGGCGATCATTTGCAGGTCGGAGATCGATCGATCTGAAAGCTGGACTCGCGGCAGGGACTCTGCTTTGTCGAAAAATTCTTGTCTTTGGTCTAGTGTGGCAATGCGGTTGACCAGGATGCCGCCGTGAGGGGCAATGCGGTCTGAATGCTGGCTCATGTCGATTCGGGATTTTAGATTTAAGATGTTGGACTTTAGCTGCCAGACTATATCGTACCAAAGTATTGTTACCATTAATTAACTTTCCTACCAAAAGCCGGCGCACATAGTTGTGATTTTTGCTATTAACCTTAATTTATTTCGCCACTCATGACAGTTTATAATTTATTAGTAAAATGATAAATTCATGATGAAAAAAGCATTCATAATTGATTTTTTTCAAAACTTAAAGTATTCTAACATCCTAAATTCTGACCTTTTAGTCAGCTATTTCGGCGCCGAAATAGCTGAATTTAGCGAACAACCAATAACTCGCAACTTCTCTTGTCGGTATTACGCCCTATAAGCAGTCCATTTTGTGGATTCTCAACTCCCCAAAAATAGCTTATTTGAAAATTTTAATTATGCTCAGGACTTACGCATAAACACCATATATAGCGTTTATGAGGCTCCTAAACTACAAGCCGCTAAAGGGTGATTGCCCCGCCTGCTATAATCCAAAACAATCTGGACCCTAACTGACTAAAAATACGATATGCTGTCTTGAAAGCCACTTAAACTAAAGTCATAGCAATCGAAGGATTGCGAAGTTCTTCGGTTAAATAATTACCGAGTAAGTTGTACTTAATTTGATAAACAGTCTGGTGAGTTGGCCGCGCTAAATGCTTCAACCTTACCCAGACTAAAATAGCACAGCTAATATGATTTCTTTGAATCCGAGCTTTTCGACATTGACACTTGTCAATTCCCGTTAACTGTTTAATTTCTCGATGAAACTCCTCAACCTTCCATCTCAGGCCACACTCTTTTTGTACAACCTCAGTAGAATCTTGAGCTTTATCGTTTGTGGCAATAAAGTCCGTGCGGTCGGTAGAGACCTCTACCCGGAATAATTCCAATTTTTTATTTTGAGAAAAATTTTTAATTTTGATTAATTTCCCGCTTTTTAATTCTTCTTTACTCCAACTTAGATTTTCTATCCTTTGATAAGGGTTGACTCCATCAGTATCATCTACCAGCCGATTTTTTTTTAGCGGACAACAGTAGATTTTTCCTAGTTCGTCTATGAATTTCATTAAATCTGAGGTGGCATACCAAGCATCCATTAAGACCGTGCTAAAGGGAATTTATTTATGATATTTTAAATTATTCAGCAGATACTTAACATGATCCAGCTTAGACTTTCCATCCGATTCTGGAGCGTAAATCCGGTAATCAATTATCCAAAACTCCTGAGTTTCTCGATTCACCTATACACAGTTAACTAGCCCAATGCCCTCGATAACTCGATGTTCATTACCACTATATTGGCGATGAGAAATTTCGATTTCTTTAGAATAACTTTTATCTAAAACTGTATCATCAAAAATTACGGCAGCTTTTTCAGATATCAAGACAAAGGTTTTTTACATTTTCCCAGATTAGGTGAGGAGTTAATTTTTCCCTCCTTAAATAACGATTTATCGTATAATGGCTGCACTTTTTTAAGTGGTCCGCTAGATTGGTAATTGTATAATTAACCTGACTGCGATCGTAAATATTGGCAATAGTCTAGCTTGGTAAATCCCCTACAGCTTACCCCTTTTTTCTGCCTCCACTATAAAATAATTTCTCTAAAAAATCTATTGACTCTACCTCTCTTAGAATTGAAATTTCTCATGTAAAACTCAAGATAGTTAATTTTATATTATCGCTCTATCCAAGGGGTATTTCTCAACCCGGTACGCTATATCTAGTGGTCGTGCGTAAGTCCTGAATAGAAAAAACTAAGTGGTCTCTACTCCGTTCCGCTTTCAAGCGCGAACAAAGTATTGCCAATTAGGGCGGTAAATAAATCGACGGCAAAGTCGATCGGAATCCTCTTCAAATCTATCACTTTTATTTCTCTACAATCAGATCGGGCATGGCAATCAAGCAATTTAGTCCCGGGCCCCCCAGATTCATTCCTTCGCAGACTCAGGACAGGAGTAATTATCCCATCCCAAATCCCAAATCCCAAATCTAAAATCGGCTGACCATTTTTTCATGAATCACCTTCATCTGTGACAGTTCTTGCCGCAGTCCCTGCGGTAGAGGAATTTTCACAGCTTCCAGCATACTTTGAATCCGATGTCTCCAATCGTGACGGGCTAAACTTTCAACATAGTTGCGTTTGTATATAGAATTAAGCCTCCCCTCGTCCTGTAAAAGTTCATTAATGAATTCAACACTTTTGTGCGGGTCATCGGGCAACTCAATAGTAGCATCTTCCCAATTCATCAACTCATCCATTAGATGTGTAGTTGGACGCTTCCCAACTATCGCACCGCCAGTCGCAGCACCATAAAACCAACGCAGTGTAATAAACGAGTAAGGAAACCGACGCATACCAGGATAGAGCGTGTCAAATGCCAAGGTGAGTTTGCTATGTCTGAGAATGTGAAATAGCAGCAGAGTATCTGGCTCGTCTCTACGCATTTCGTAAGGCAATTTCGGAAATTCCTCTGCTGTTCTGGGCGTAGATTTATAGTAAATTTGTTCGGAACCAGGTTGATTGAATTTATTGAGAAACACAGTGTCATACTGTGAAGGTATCCGCCCGAAGCTTGTTAAATCTATTGAACGCTTGAGTTGACACGAACCCTGAGCGAGAACATCAGCAGCAAAAGGCATCAGCGATACTGGTATACCAAAACGTTTTTTCAGTTCATCTATAATTTCTGGAAGTGCAACGAATAAATGATCTAAATGATAGACATTTTTTGAATAAATTTCCGGTGCCCAAGAATCGAAAATATAAGCGACGACAACATCAAAACGCTCCCTCCACTTAGGTATACTTGAGAGTAGTTCCAGATCGCCTCCTGATAGACCAATCATCAGTAAAACATTGGGTTTGTCCGACAATTGAGGTAAAAGTGGTAAATTATATAAACCTGTAGTAGACTTAACGGCTTTAAGGACTATTCGAGCAGCTAGCGGATAAAGTGTGGATGACCACTGGACTACCTCGCGGGCAGATGGTACCAAAAGTTGTGCGTTACAGGTTCGTACAACAATATTTTCTAATTCAAAAACAGGATCCCAGGATACATTTGAGACTAAAGCCCGTGAAGAAAGTACAAAAATATTCATAGCTCGATTTTAATTTTATTAAATGATCCCGCACATTATACCAAAGAGGAGGGGACTAGGGTAAATTCAATAGTCCTGGACGCAACAGTCCTATGGATAGAGGCAACCACGGAGGGATTGCCCCTACAAAAAGCTATATGTAGAGGCTTTGCGTAAGTCCTGTTTAATTAAATTTGAAATGCCAATTCCCCTGAATCTACTTCCCAATTTACCTAGCTACTAGCTAGCAAATCTAGCCGATCGCACTTATGGCAGCACTTGGAGTGGGTAAATTTATCCCTAATCAAAAAAAACAATAACACATCTATGGTTTCACTGTCAATATTGATGATGATTTTTTAACAATATCTATTTTGCCGCTGAGTCCTGCTCACCTCTAAAAAGAGCGGGTTGATAAATGCTAAAGTCCCTAGGATTTATAAACCTTTTCCTTCTTCCTCTTTCCCCTTCCCCTCCCCCTTCTTGAGACTAAACATTTAACCATTCAAGGAGTACCCTGGGGGCTGGCAACAAAATCATTAACAAAAGCCCGATCGCCATTAGCCCCAAAAAATCCCGCCGGTCGTCCAATTCGCTAACATCATTCAGTGCTGGTTCGTCGTTTAGTGGCGTGAAAAACAAAATAATCGCCCACAGCAGCAAACCCTGTTCCAAAAAAGAAAGCAGCAACATACAAAGTCTAGCAAATTGCCCGATCGCCATACTCGCTCGCTGGCCGAACATCGCGTGTACGATGTGCCCGCCGTCGAGTTGTCCCACTGGCATCAAATTAAACGCCGTCACGATCAAACCTAAATAACCCGCCACCGCTACCGGATGCAAATTGATCGCAGTTTCCGCATTCAAAGCACCGCCCAAGGTTAACTTGCTCAAGAGAGTCATCAGCAGCGAAAAATTCGGTTTGAAAGACTCAAAATTTAACATTCCAGACTTGTCTGACAGCGGTACAAGAGTCGAATGATCCAAACCCCAAATTAATAATGGCACTGCCGCAACTAAACCCGCCAGGGGCCCGGCAATACTAACATCAAATAAAGCTCGGCGGTTGGGAATTGGACTCCGTATTTGAATAAATGCCCCAAAAGTTCCCAAGAAAAAAGGAATCGGAATAAAATAAGGCAAAGTCGTGCGAATTTGGTAAAATCTGGCAGCTAAATAGTGACCTAATTCGTGAATTCCCAAAAATGTAATTAGAGCCAGCGAGTAAGACAAACCCTGCAGCAACATTGATGGGTTGGACTGCAAAGCTTGTTCAGTAACTCCGGCAAGTCGCGCTCCCACAAGCGTAGTCGTAAACACCGTGATCAGCAGCAAAGCTAATGCGAAAAATGGCCGGGTTACAGATTCGGTTTTGACAGGAGTTTCCCCTGATTGGTGGCTGGGATTAGGAACTATAGCAAAAAAAGGTTGACCGCTCAAGCTGTTTTGAAATACTACTAAAAAGCGATCGCCAAAAAGCCTCTCCACATTCTCCCGAATCGCCTGATAAGCAGCCTCGGGGTTCGTCCGCAACTGTCCGCGACAAATTACAGCCTGCGGCCGAAATTCCAAATCTCGCAAAAAGTAAATTGACCAAGGAAAACAATCGCGCAAACTCGCTTCTTCTTCTTGATTGATCGGGCGCACGGGCGGTTTTGGCTTTACAGGTTCAGTCGCAGAGTCTGCTACCTGCTCAACAGTTTCGGCGGTAATTCTCTTGCGCCCCAACTGTACCAAAAACCAATACAAAAAAGGGCAAACCAGAAAAGGTATAATTACCAACTCCGGCGGTACAGTTTTGCTGGTGCCGTAAACTAAAATCCAACCACTCCAAATCAGGGCGGGCGCCATCATTACCAGCCACAGCAGCCATACCGGAGTTCGGGTGATGCGGCTAGTGCCGTTCTGCAACAAGAAGTACGATATCAGCCCCAATACGAACAACCATAGTAAAAAGAACATAATATTTATCCCATTCCCTTCTGAAATACTTCCTTGAAACAACAGAGTTTAGTCTCCAAACAACCCAGGCCCGTGCTCGACAATATCCTTGCTTTCCCGCCTAACCGGGATACCCTGGGTGCAACAGCCTATTTCATTGTAGAAAACCAAACTAACATCCTGGTGGATTGTCCCGCTTGGGATGAGATTAACCAAACATTTTTGCGGGAACACGGCGGCGTGCGACTGCTGTTTCTGACCCACCGTGGCGCTATCGCCAGGGCGCGGGAGATTCAGGAAGCCACGGGCTGCGAGATCCTGATTCAAGAGCAGGAAGCTTATTTACTGCCGGGTTTGAAGGTGACGGTTTTTGAGCGAGAATTTGTTTTGAGCGATCGAATGAAAGCATTTTGGACTCCTGGTCATTCTCCTGGTTCCTCTTGCCTTTATCATAGTGGCAGCGGTGGAGTGTTGTTTTCGGGCAGGCACTTGCTCCCCAACCGAGAAGCCGCCCCAGTACCGCTGTGGACGCCAAAAACTTTTCACTGGCCCAGGCAAATTAACAGCGTGAAGTCAATTATCGATCGATTTTCACCGGAAACTTTACAGTATATTTGTCCCGGTGCAAATACTGGTTTTTTGCGGGGAAAAGGATCGATCGATCGAGCTTTTGAGCAATTAGCCAATCTGGATTTAGCTGTTTGTTTGCAGTCAAAAGCTGAACCCTAAATGTATGCTGCAACATCAAAAAATGAACTGACGCGCTAATTATAGCGGTAAGGTGCGCCCTTACGCACCCTACATTATTCTTCAATCTCTTAAAGAGGAAGTTCGTTGGTGAAGTAGCGGTTTCAACCGCCGATTCTTACCTTGGAAAAAACTGTGGAAAAAACCGAAAAACAAAAAATGCTCGCCGGCGAATTGTATTTAGCTGCTGATGAGCAATTAATTTTAGAGCGCCAGCGAGCCCGCCGCCTCGCCAGAACCTACAATTCTACCCGCGAAGATGAACCAGACAAACGGTTAGAAATTCTCGCAGAATTGTTCGGTGCAGTTGGGCCAAAAGTTGAAATCGAGCCACCTTTCTACTGCGACTACGGCAGTAATATTTATGCGGGAAACGGATTGTACATGAATTTTGGTTGCGTGATTCTCGACTGCAATCGAGTTAACATTGGCGAAAATTTACTGTGTGGGCCCAACGTACAAATTTACACCGCTCTTCACCCCACAGACCCGGAAATAAGGCTTTCTGGCCAAGAACTCGCCGCTGAAATTAATATTGGCAATAATGTTTGGATTGGCGGCGGCAGTATTATTTGTCCAGGAGTCACTATTGGCGACAATAGCACGATCGGCGCAGGCAGTGTTGTTGTCAAAGATATTCCCGCAAACGTCGTGGCGGCGGGGAATCCTTGCCGAATCATCCGGCATCTACCTTGATGTGGTACGATCGACACACTCGTGCGATCGGCTCTTTGGAGCTTAAGCCAAAAATTTTAGCTATTAGAACAGCCGGTTTGAGATTTTTTAGGTAAAATCCCCAAAAAAAACGCTGGAGAAAATCTAAAATCTCAAATCTAAAATCGCTTAATTTCTCGTTCCTGGTTTCCACACTACCAAGCTTTTCTTATGACGACTGCAACAGTTTATCCCAACGCTCCCGATCTCTGCACCGACGACTACATAGCAGTCGGTGTAGCTACCTGCTTCATCAAAGAAGAAGGCGAAGTTTTTGAAGTGCAAGTAATCGAAGCTATTCCCTCAGCAGCTTTGGAAGCAATTTTGAAGGGAATTCCCACATCTTATTTAATGATTTGCGGGACGACTTTGGGAGCAGTGCTCGACGGCGAAACACCCAAAATGTTGCCAGAATTCCCGACATCAGCTCAGTTTAGCGAAGAATTTGCCTTTCGGGCGATCGCTGCTGCCCGCACTTACAAAATCCGCCCCCAAGCTCAACTTCACATTCCCTTGGGAACAGTTCGCAACGACTTTACTTATTCCTTAGAACGCAAAAGAGTGCTCAACTCCGAGCGCGTCATTCGCACGGAAGACAATGTGAAACAGCACGAACACACTCACAAGGTTCTTTAAACAAATCCCGCAACTGGGGCAATTTAACAGTGCCTCAGCCAGCGGATGCACCGAAAATACTTTTGATTGTTGAGATATAAATTAAAAAATTAACAAGTTTTTCCCTCATTAATAATGAACGAAAAACTTTTAATATTTCGTTATTAAGCAATACTGCGGACAGTTTTTGATTACCAAGTAACTGTATAATAAGGGTTTCAAGACAATTCGGAAATAGAACTATCAACGGAATATCTAGGGTTTCAGAGTAGGAAATAAAAGCAGTCTGGACTATTGATTAAGACACACACCAAACATCTCAACCTAAAAATTCTACTGTTCACATCACCTAAATAACATCAATTATTAACGACTGTAAAAAAGAATTAAGTAGTTGATGATTTTTTTTAAGTCAGCAAAAATGTGGTATGATATTATTCCTGTTTAACAAAGTGATATCAAATCGGTAGCCTCGGAATTAATATTACCCACCGCTTTCGACACGGCAGTGCCGTGTCCCTACAATTAATCTGGGTATGGAAACGGCACTGCCGTGTCCTTTATATCATAAGGAGTGCAACCGGAAACGATAGGAGCCGCTCGGGGGAAAAAATTAAAAAATCCCCGCGATTATTGAATGCTAGTAGTTTAATACTACTGGCCGGCGGGCGAGTAGATCGTAGGTGAGCTAAGGATTTCAATCTCACAAATTGGTCAAACCATGCGAAGCTTTGCGAGAGTAAAGTGGTGGAAATTAACTCGACTATTGCCAGCGGGATTAAAGGGCGAATACCATCTTGGGTACCAAACTGCGCTCTTAATTTTGGGGGTCACAATTCTGGCAGCTAGCATTACTGGTTGTATCAGCTATCAAAGTGTTCGTCGCTTGATTATCACCAAAAGCGAGCGAAATGCTTTGTTAGAAGTTAGGGAGCGGGCCAACAATATCGATCGCTGGCCCGGCACTAGAAAGGCTGAGATCGAAATCCTCGCCTACACTCCTCCCGTTCGTTCGATGAATTGGTCAGTTGCAGAGCCTTATTTAAAATCCGAAGTAAATCGACTGCAAGAATTCCAGCACTTCGCATTAATAGATCCCGACGGTTCTTATTTCACCACAAAAGTGGGCAGAGCGTTGATTAATGTGAGCGACCGCCAACATTTTAAAAAGGCAATGGCTGGAGAAGTCTATGTTTCCGATCCTACCATTTCTCGCACGCTCAAAGGACAAAGTATTGTTTCCATTTCGGCTCCGGTGTGGTCAAGTTCGGCAAATTCTCTTGATAAAAAAGCACAAAAGCCGATCGGAGTAATGAACGGCGTCATTAGCATCGACCGAATTGCCCAAGTAGTAGGAAAGCTAGAATATGGGACAGGAACTTACGCTTTTGTTCTCAATTCTCAAGGAGTGCCGATTGTGCATCCCGACGCTCGGTTAATGGGAAATATCGACAAGCCGGCTCCGACTCTTTTAGAGTCCGCAGATGCTAATTTGGCGAATGTAGCCCGGGAGATGGTTTATCAAAAAACGGGCATTGTGCTGACTAAAATCAACGACGCCAGAGTTTATGTTGCCTATCTTCCTTTAGAACAAGCTGAATGGTCGATCGCCCTCGTAATTCCCCGCGACAATCTCGAAAAAGAACTTTTTCCTTTCAAGATACTAGCAGTAACCGCCGGCGTACTTGTCGCCGCAGCTATTTTCGCAGCAATTGTGGCGCTCAAGCTGTTTGCCCTAAATTGCATTCGCAGTCGCACAGAAGGCCTTCTCCACCGCTTGACCGGCCGCATTCGCGCTTGCTTGCACCTCGATCGCATCCTCCAAACTACAGTAGACGAACTCGGTACTTTACTGAAGCTCGATCGAGCAATTTTCGCATGGTACGATCCCCGACAAGATACTTTAGAATTTGGCTGGGAATATTGCCGGGAAGGTTTGCCGGGGCGCTTGGGAATCTTTGGTGTTGCAGGAGGGCCCTCTGGAGATTTAGCTGCACGGCTTCACCGCTGCGAAACGATACTGCTACATAAAACCGCCGCCCCGGATGCCACAGCGTCTGAGGAACTCGCCCATCTCGAACTCACAAATAGTCACTACGCAGCAGTACCTGTACTAACTCAGAATCATCGGCTGGGATATCTGTTCGCCTGTGCAAACCGGCGGTTTGCGACTCCCGACGAGGTGGAAGTTTTGGAAGCAATTGCCGACTCGCTGGCGATCGCAATTTCCCAATCCCAACTCCACGGGCAAATTCAAGAAGAACTCAAACTTTTGGAAGAAGTATTAGCCAAACTAAGAATCACCGAAGAGCATTTAGTACAAAGTGAAAAAATTACAATGGTGGGTCAACTAGCCGCCGAAGTCGCCCAGGAAATTAATAACCCGATTAACTTTATTTACGGCCGCCTGATTCATCTCAACGATTATATCAAAGATTTGCTTAGTATAATTCGCCTGTATCGCGAACAATATCCCGAACCTGTGCCGCGAATTGCCAAAAAAATAGAGACTTGCGACCTAGATTTTATCAGCCAAGAGTTGCCGCAAATCCTCAATTTTTTGAAAATAGGAGCCGATGGCATTCGCCAGATAATCCTGGCTTTGAGGAAATTTTCACTTCCTGACGAAGCCAACAAAGAACACGCCAACGTTAATGACAGCATCGACAATATTTTGCTGTTGCTGGCTCACAGACTGGAGCAAAAAATATTAGTAGTCAAGGAGTACAACAACCTGCCGCCAATTATGTGTTATTCCGGTCAACTGATCCTGGTATTCGCGGGTCTCATTATCAATGCTATAGATGCAGTTAAAAGTATTGACAACTCTGCTCAAATTATTACAATCAAAACCGATATTGTCGAGGAATATACAGGCAGATTTATTGTTGTATCGATCGCCCACAATGGCTCTATAATTCCGCCGGAAATTCAACCCAGAATGTTTGAGCAGTTTTGCCCTACTAAATCATTTAAAAATTTTACAGGGTTGGAGCTATCGGTGTGCTATAAAATTATTGTAGAATTGCACAGCGGCAGGCTGACAGTTGAATCTCCGGTTCAATCTCAAATTAAATCTCAAACTGGGGGCGGTGCTGAGTTTAGGGTAAAATTGCCGATCTTTTGATATCGCATTTTGCCGCCAGGGAAACCCGTCGCAAATCTTGCCAGCAAGCGGCGCGAAAAGCTTAATTGCGGTTTGTAGTGAGGACTTGAGTCGTGATCAAACAGAGGGCTGAAGTCCTCACTACAAACCTAACGATCGTTTGTTAACCCAAACTGCTATGATAGGATTAGGGAAATAATAAAGGTGCAACCACAGCAAACAACCAACCTCCCATTACCAAGACTTCCGCAACAATTAATAAAATATTTTTGTTCATTTTCAAATTAAGCATTTTCACATTAAGAGCGATCGACCAAAGAGCGAATTTTCTTCCACCAAGCCGCCGGCGAATCTTCCGGGCGATATGCGGCATCAAACATCGACAAAATTAGCGGCAAACCCCCCACCTTCGCACTCATCAACAAGTGCATTGCCAGACAAAATACCAATACCACCCAACCAGAAACGTGTAAATAATACCAAACCTGCGTCAATTCCCCAGCCGGCAGCCATTCTTCCTTAACCATACTGCCAGAAGCGATCGCCCAAGTCAGTGCCAGCAACATCAACGTATTCACAATCCGGTGCAAACTGTACCACCAAATCGGTTTTCCCAACTGCGTTAGTTTCCCAAAAGAATCCGGCTGCACCAAGCGTTTTTGACCTGGGTGGAAACTGTACAATGCAAAAGCCGGCATTATTCCTAACAGCAACATCTTGCCAAAAGTGCCGTGAATCCCGATAATATCTGCAATCTGAGGCACGGGGACTTTGCCAAACCGCCCATCGTAGGTGTTGTAAACCAGAAATGCGCTCAAAATTGCTAAAAGAGCGATCGCAGCGTTAACCCCATGCAGTAATCTCAGCAGCAATGGCTGGTAGGGTCTAGATGGCGGCATAGTCAATTCTGCTACTTGATAAATAAATCTTTTACACAATACAGCTAAGCGCTGATTTTTTCAACTCTCGCCAATTTTGAAATAAATGTGAGTCAAAAATGAATAGATTATGATAAAAACGAAATTATATCAAAATTTAGTGTAAACTAAAACAGTCAAGAGGAACACTTTATTTATAACACCTAACACTTTACAAAAATGGATGCAGCCACTACCATATTACTTTCCTTGGGACTAGCAGCAGATGCTTTTGCTGTCGCTGTTTCGAGCGGTTTAGCAATCAAACACATGAAAGTCAATAAAGCTTTAAAAATTGCCTTATTTTTCGGAGGTTTTCAAGCTTTAATGCCCGTAATAGGATGGTTGATAGGTCTTAGCTTTAGTTTTTTGATAACACCGATCGACCATTGGATAGCTTTTGGGCTTTTGAGTTTCATTGGCGGGAGAATGATTTACGAATCGCTGCAAAGCGAAGAATGCGAGAAAAAGTTCAATCCCTTAGATACAGGGACTTTAATAACGCTGTCGGTGGCGACGAGTATCGATGCCCTCGCAGTTGGCCTCGGATTTGCTGTCCTGAAAGATTCTATTGCTCCTGCGGTGACTGCGATCGGATTTATTACTTTCTTTTTAGCCTTTGCAGGCGTGTTTATCGGGCACAAGTGCGGCAACTTGTTTGCTAATAAAATTGAGATATTGGGCGGAGCAATTTTGATTTTTATTGGCAGCAGAATCTTGTTTATGCACTTGACAGAAATGCCATTAGTTATCGGTAATTAGTAATTAGTCAGTAGTCAGTAGTCATTAGTCGAACATTGACATCAGAGTCTTTGGTGACTCCAATTCCCAATTCCCAAAAAATGCTATAACAGCAATATTGCGTTAAAGGATAAAAATTCCGTGCTGAAACTTTACGGCGGAGCCCGCAGCAGGGCCTCAATTGTCAAGTGGTATCTAGAAGAAATAGGAGTTCCCTACGAATTCGTCATGCTGGATATGCAAGCAGGGGAACACTTGCAGCCAGAGTATCTCGAAATTAACCCGATCGGCAAAGTACCGGCAATTGTTGACGGAGATTTTAAACTTTGGGAATCCGGCGCAATTCTGCTGTATTTAGCTCAAAAATATGGTAAAATGCCAGACAATTTGGAGCAGCAAGCTCAAATCGTGCAGTGGATCACGTTTGCTAACGCCACCCTGGGGCCGGGAATATTTACAGAAGCAAGTCGCGATCGCGAAACTCCCAAGTTGTTAAAACCGTTAAATGAAATCTTCGAGAAACAGCCATTTTTAATGGGTGATGAATTTGGCGTCGCCGACGCAGCAGTCGGGTCAATGTTGGCCTACATTCCCATGATGCTAAAACTAGACCTCAGTGCTTATCCGGCCGTTGTAGATTACATCAAGCGGATCACAGAAAGACCGGCTTTCAAAAGTGCGATCGGCGGTAGCTGAAGGCAGAAAGAAGAACGAAACAAAACTTAATACCTAAAAGCAGGGGCAATTTGTGAATTGCCCCTGCTTTTGATGAAATCAAACTTATCTAAATCCGACAGCCGCCTGCCAAACAAAAGCCAGCAGCAAGAAAAATACGGGAATGACCGGCAAAACATTAACCAAAGGCTCAAAAATCGAATAAGCTTCGGGCAGTTTTGCTAAGAGTAATGCAGCTTCCATGAATCAACCTACCTATCCAACAGAATTTTCATAATTGTCGCATATCTTTACCCAAGGCAATCATGATTGATCGACTCTCGGTGCAAGCCAGTAGGCAAACTCTTCAGTAAATCTATCGGCTAAAATCGCCTCCCGCATCCTCCCCGTAAAGCGAATCAACTCCGTCACATTGTGAAGCGCCAGCAAAGTATACCCCAGCACTTCGTTAGCCCGCGCCAAATGAGCCAAATAAGCCCGACTGAATTTTTGGCAGGTATAACAAGGGCAAGACTCATCCAGCGGAGCAAAATCCTCCCGGAACCGAGCATTTTTCAAACTCCAGCGTTCCCCACCCACAAAAGCCGTCCCGTGGCGGGCCAGCCGAGTCGGAATCACGCAGTCAAACATATCTACGCCACTAGCCACCGCCAGCGCCATTTCCCGATAAGTCCCAATCCCCATCAAATAACGCGGTTTATTTGCCGGCAACAGAGGCGCAGTCACCTTCACAATCTCTGCGATCAAATCCCCCGATTCCCCGACACTAACGCCGCCGATGGCGTAGCCTGGTAAATCCAAATCTACCAACTGGTTCGCCGCGCGCGATCGCAAATCGGGGAAAACGCCCCCCTGGACGATTCCGAACAAAGCTTGATCCGGACGCGAGTGAGCTTGAATGCAGCGTTGCAGCCAGCGGTAAGTGCGATTTGTTGCAGCCTCCACCTCCTCCCGCGTAGCGGGGTAAGGGGGACACTCGTCAAACGCCATAATCACATCGGCGCCCAACTCATTCTGAATTTCGATCGATCGTTCCGGCGTCAAATTAATCATGCGGCCATCGCGGGGAGAGCGAAAAGTCACCCCATTCTCAGAAATAGTCCGCATTTGGCTCAAGCTAAACACCTGAAAGCCACCCGAATCCGTCAGCATCGGGCCTGGCCAAGCCATAAATTTATGCAATCCGCCGGCGCCTGCGACAATTGCTTCCCCCGGCTGCAGGTGCAAGTGATAAGTATTTGCCAAAACCATTTGAGAACCCGCCGCCTCAAGATGTGCGGGTGTCAAAGTTTTGACATTAGCTAGCGTCCCCACTGGCATAAATTTAGGCGTTTCCACAACACCGTGGGGAGTGGCAAAAACCCCTGCACGCGCTTGGGTATGGCTGCAATTAGCCTGACATTTAAAAGAAAATTTCGCCTTGTCCTCAGTCATTAGTCCCCGATGCTCGTTAACCGCTACTCGGCCGTCCGTGTTATTTAATCTATTGTTGATGACATCGCGACAAAAAACTCACCACCGATGGCTAATGACTGACGATTAAAAGGGGGAATCATCTTCGTCCAATTGCAGATCCCAGTTGCCTGAGAGTACCTGATCGACAACCGCATCCAAAGCTGCAGCATTTAAATTCCGGGCGAATTGCTCTTGCAAAGGATTGGAGAGGGGAATTAACCGCAACTGCCGTCCATCTTGAATCAGGTCAAAATAAGCACCATCTTCAGGGGACTGTTTCAGTTCCAGGTAATCAAAACTATACACGTTCAAATAAAGCGCATGATTGGCAATCAGGGTAGAACGGTGGGGGTTGGCGAAGACTTCGAGCACATAACCTTCCCCTTCGCTATAAATCTGGCCATCTTGTATGTGAAGGTAGCGGACACGTCCTAAATCAAACAGCAATCTTTTGATATCGCGTTTGTTGACGACAATCCCTGTATCGATGATGCAAGGAGCAACTACCCTGTTATTCAATTGATCGTGACTCATGTAGTAAAAGCCTCTGTTGTAGTATTTTCCCGTCTTGAACATCAGGGAGTTAGCTAGAATTCTTGGGAAGGGAAACGCGGATCTTGAGTTTAGTCATTTTAGATAGGGAGCTTTGGGATCGCTGCCGACAGAGGTTTTCCGGGGAAAAGAGCGGGCGACAGGAGGAATGCTCGATCCAAAAAACTAGGGTGTTACAGTCCAATTCTGGCACACACTAATCGATTGACAACTGCATACCAGATGAAAAATTTTCTATCTTATGGTGCATGATAAATGGGTTCGCTCTACGATCGACTTTTTCCGGAATCAAGGCGCTGCCATCGCCGCCGCAGTCGCTTTTTATACTTGTTTGCCGGTACCGGTGTCTTGGACTTTGGAGTTTCGAGGCATTGCCCGCTTGGCACCGGCGATCGGGCTTTTGATTGGGGGGATGGTGGGCCTGGCGGATGTTGGGTTGCAGTTGTTGGGAATGCCTGCTCTGACTCGATCGGCCTTGGTGGTAGTCTTGGGCATCGCCGTGACTGGCGGGCTGCACCTAGACGGGGCAATGGACGCGGCGGACGGGCTGGCTGTACCGGACCCTGTGCGTAGACTGGAAGTCATGCGGGACAGCGTTACAGGAGCCTTTGGGGCGATGGCTGCGATCGCGATCGTGCTGCTGAAAACTGCCGCTCTCTCGGACTTGAATAACTATCGGTGGCTGGCTTTGATGGGTGTCGCCGGTTGGGGAAGGTGGGCCCAACTGGTGGCGATCGCCCGCTATCCCTATCTGCGGGCCGAGGGTAAGGGAGCATTTCACAAAGAATCAATTTATTCTCCTTTTGATTTTATCCCAGGAGTGCTGTTGCTGCTTAGTTTGAGCGTGGTGCAAGTTGTCTTGGAGGGCGATCGGTGGCTGTTGGCGGTGGGGATGGCTCTGGGGGGAAGTGCGATCGGAATTTTTGCCGGAGCCTGGTTTAACCACCGTTTGGGCGGCCACACGGGCGATACTTACGGTGCCGTAGTCGAGTGGACGGAGGCTTTATTGCTGTGTCTTTTGGCGGCTTTGGAAGGGTAAGTTATGCCATGTTGCCATTGTTTGAGTGAAGACTTTAGTCCTCAATTTAGCAAATAACGACGGTTCTAGCAGGTGGAAATCCGCACTCAATAGCAATCGTTTTCATCCTGTCTGCCTTCAAATGCCACCCTAGATTAGATACAGCAAACCTCAAACTTTAAAGAAAGCTATGGGATACTTTATTGCTGCGATCGTCCTCGGAATGTTAATTGGGGCTGGGTTCGAGATTGTCCAAACAATCCGCAATTGGGAAACGAATCCCGAAGAAACTACCAGCAAAATTCAAGCTGAAATGGTCAAAGAAACATATCGCGGTCAATTTGGTGCCGATGCGCTGGAGGGAGGGAGTCAGGCTGTCGGAAACGCACTCCACGCCGGCCAGTGCGCCGCCGAATCTGCTCCAAGTGAGATCATCGGTCATGTGGTAGAAGGCTTGTTGCACGTGCTACACCATTAATATCGTGTCTGCTAGCGTAAGTTGTGCAAGTGTTTTTGATGCTGTAGGGGCTGGTTTTACGAATAATTTTTGACGCACACAAACAATCTCATAAACCCGCCCCCATACAACTAATAACCTATATCAACCTTGACTTTGATCGAAGGGAAAAAATGTACATTGACGTTTACCGTTTAGAGAGAGGGGGCGGGTTTATGGGATTATTAGTTTTTGGCGTAGATGGTTGATAAAACCCGCCCCTAGGAGAGCGCACATTATACAAAAACCAACCAGCCGGACATGATATAACAACACAAAATGAATGGAAAATGCCACTGCAAATTTTCCATTCATTCTCACTTTTTACGCTTTCGGATCAACCCAAACGCTTATCCCTTCAACTCTCAAACCTTTGCCGCGAGTGCCGCAATATTGACCGTTAGCAGTAACAGGAGTATCGCCCACATTCTGAATGTGAGCCGTATAAAATACGTCGTATTTATCAGCTTGCGGCCCTGTCAGGCGGGCGGCAAATCCCTCAATGCGCTTGGCTTTGCCCCGGAAACCGGCCAACTCCCCTTCCGAGATCCAAGCAGTATCGCCAACTCCTTCAACGTGAGCCATATACTGCAAATTTAAACCGGCAACGGGAGGCTCTATTTTTATTTGAAATCCTTCCACGCGGCGGCCTTGAGCTTTAGTACCCGCATATTCTCGATCGCTAAAAGTTCGATCGCCAATTCCTTGAATATGCGCCAACACTTTTAAACCCACAGGCGCCACTGTTTGGGAACTCGCAGACTGCGCGATCCAAACTTTGATGCCCTCTATTCTCAAAGCTTTGCCGCGAGTGCCGCAATATTCGCCGTTGGAGGACACGTCGGTGTCGCCGATATTCTGAATGTGAGCGCTATAAAATACGTCGTACTTATCAGCTTGCGGCCCGCTCAACCGCACCGCAAATCCCTCAATTCGTTTCGCTTGACCCCGAAAACCTGCCAATTCTCCTTCGCTGATCCAAGGAGTATCGCCAACCCCTTCGACGTGAGCCATGTACTCGACATTTAAACCGGGAATTGGGGGATCGATATTAATTTGAAATCCTTCGACACGACGCCCTTGAGCTTTAGTACCCGCGTATTCTTGAGCACCGAAAGTTCGATCGCCAATTCCCTGAATGTGTACCAAAACTTTGATTCCCAAACCGCCCTCTACGGCCACCGCTGGTTGAATTTTCTGGGGTGCCCCAAAAACAATGTTCCCGGAACCGGTTGTCGGGAGAGACTTAGGTACTTCCACGCTGGGAACAATAATTACCTCGTGCATGGGGGCAGAAGGTGCGGGGGATTCCAAAATCTGGATCTGTGGCGCAACTGTAACTTGTTTCGGTGCCACCTTTCCTGACGGGATGACAATCACTTCTGGCAAAGGTTCGGCGCTGATTTTTTGTTCTGGCGCTGCTTTAAATGCGGGTTCGACTTTTGCAGGTGCTGCTTTTACCATCTCAGCAATGGTTAATTTGCCTCTGGAAATGGCTACGGCTATTTGTTTGCCAAAAGCGGCGCTGACTGTTTCTTCGAGAATTACCCACTGTTCGTCATCTAATTTGTCTTGCTGTTCCACCAGGGCGAGCACTGCTGAAACTGGGTGTTTGCCGCTGACTAAGGATTCTGCGTCGGAATGCAGTTGAGTTGGGGTTGATTCGGAAATCGCGCGCTGCAGTTCGCGGGCTCTGGCATGAACTGATTGTAAGGGCCCGAAGTCGCTTTGTTCGCGGTGGGCGATCGCCAATACTCGATCGATCACTTTCAATGCTGCATCGCGAATTTCTGCTTTACCTTCAGAAGCTGCGGCAGTCTCGACTAAGTTTTGAATGTCTTTGAGGGAAGTAATTTCCCCCGGCGCGATCGCGGATTTGTTGAGTTCGAGAGCTTGTTTTTGGACTGCGGCAAAGTTGCGGCTGTAGGCTGCTACTTCTTGCAGCAAGCTGTCAGAGGGAGGAAGACCGGAGTCTTGCAGTTGTTTTGCTGCCATTGACAGGCGATCGGCCAAATTAGCATAAGTTTCCGATAGTCGGGCTATTTGTTGTAGCAAATCTTTATGAGCTAGTTCCATATGTCTTGCCGTAAATATTTAACTTGCTGATTATAGACGTTGAGCGTCTTCTGAAGGTAGAAGGCAGTAGTCATCAGTCATTAGTCCTATGGAAGAAGAAAAATGCTCCCACTCTCCGACTCCCCCACTCGGACACTCTCCGACTCGCTCACCCAGACACCCGGACACTCTCCGACTCCCCACTATCCGACTCCTCCTCTGGCATCCCCCGCGTGATCGCCGTCACAACCGTGCAAATACTTAGTCACACTCTGCGACTCCGGCTGTCACGAGTGGCCCGTAACAATGTCACACCTATCGAGCAATAGCCGTCACTGCTGATTCTGTGAAAACACTTGATACTGAGGCTTGAACCAATAAAATTCCGAAGTGTTATGGTACTAATTCGCGATCTCGCCCAGCAAGCTCTGGCTCTAGGCTATCTAACCCTTGAAGCCGAAAATCAACTGCGGCGGATGTTAACTACCACCAAGTATGACTTGGAAGACTTAAATGCTTTTATGGCTTTGCAACTAGCAGCTATGTCCGGAGGAGTGAAACAAGAGTCTCGCGAGCTGAAAAAATTTGAAATCTTTGGCGAGACGGCTTCCGAAACTTCCTGTTAGTAATTAGTTGGCTTTTGATTAGTTAAAATTTAGTAAAGGACATTCTTACCGTGCAGATTCGTGAAGTTGTAAAACAAGCTATTGCCGCTGGATATCTGAGTTTGGAAGCGGAAAATGAAATGCAGAATATTTTTTCCTCAGCCAAGTGTGATTTAGAAGATTTGAATGCTTTTATGAGCTTGCAGTTAGCTGCGATGGCGGGCCGCGTGAGGCAAGAGTCTTTGGAATTGATGAAAATGCCAACTTTTTCTGATAGAAATTAATTTTTTATTCAGGCATGGGGCGAGGTAAATATTAACTTTTCTCCTTAAAAAAGACGGAAAAAATTTAATTGTTTTGCTATTTTATATACTAATTATTTTAAAAAATATTGGTACTTTGGTTCACTGGGTGTTGAGCAAATTAACTAAAATTGAAAAAAATATTAAAATGAATATGTAAGTAAATCGTGATGACTCCACTCCTCCAAGGTCAGGCTTGGATGACCCAACCCGTCAAGGCGTAGTTAAAGTGTTTGCTTCGTAAAACTTGAGCATTATTCTTGAAATGTTATGTATTGTTAACGCACTATCAAATGGAGAAGATTTATCAATCGCCCCAAGCAGAGATTTCAAGCGTTTTAGCCACTTTGTAGGCGTTGCATAATTGCGGGATAATTTTGATTGTTTTTTTGTGGGATAGGCTCTCGTAGCCCGAAGGCGGGTATTTTCACAGCAGGGGGAACACCCCCAAATAATCATCCTCAAATTGTCTAACGCCCCTTTTTCACCTTCTTGACAGGTATGGCTGGGATGAGGGCAAAGAATTTATGATCAGTGATTAACTGGACTGGGTATGAAGCAACTAATATTATTTACCCTCCATCGACCGCAATAAAATTAGTTGGTAGTGAGGACTTTAACCCTCATAAAACTCGCTCGTACTTCGGTCGTCAATACAAACGTTATAACGGTTATAATACCCACTTTTATATAATCACTGAGACTATTTCCTACGACTCCGACGCTCTAACTCTTTAATTACCCTCAGAACAAACAGCGACATTAAAGCGCCAATTAATGCCAGTTGCCACAACCCGCATCCTGCCGCAGTTCCTAAAGCGGCTGACACCCAAATAGCGGCGGCAGAGGTGAGCCCGTGAACTTCAACTTTGCCTATTTCCTGTCGATTTTGCCGCAGAATTTCTCCACCTCCCAAAAACCCAATCCCGGCAGCAATGCCTTGAATTACGCGCGCTACAGCATCTCCTCCGTTTTCATTTTTACCCATTGCCAGCGGCATTAAAACAAACAGTGCACAACCCATACTAACTAGCATATGAGTTCTCAAGCCCGCTGGTTTGTTTCTGAGTTGGCGCTCCCATCCAATAATTCCGCCAACAAACATGGCTAGGCACAACCTTAACAGTATGCCTAGCCAATTATCGGGAGACCACAAGTTAGCGATCGACAATGTTTTACTGCAAATAATTAATCCGAAGATTCCAATATTAGCGGAGTACGATGTCCGATCGCAATCTCACTGCCAAATCTTGTTCCGGGCGAATCACCAGCACGTCAACGCTGCGCCGCCCCAACAATACTCCAGCTAAAGCGCCGATCCCAGCGCCTCCCAATACTTCTTCAGTCGCGATCGCTTTGTCGCCGGTAATGCCTGCGAGTGCTGCTGCTGCTGCTGCACCCAAGGCTGCACCTTGCGCTACTGAACCTGTGCCAGCACCTTTTTGGACTCTTTCGGTTCTGGTAATAATTCCTGAATTTCCGTCAATCCGATAGCGTTGGCGCCGGCTGATAACTAACTCTCTTGCAACAAATTGAGTACCACTTTGATTGCCTCTTCTGACAGGTTGCAGTGCCCCGACTATCTGGCTGCCTGCGGGTATTAATACTCTGCCTTGAGGTGTGCGGATGTCTTGCGCTACTGTTAAAGTTAAAGGTGCAGTTTCTTCGCGGGTGACAACTATTTTGTCTTTTTCATAGCTAACTGGAATTACACTGCCCGAGGGAATTCGGATGCTATCAAATTGGGAAATTCGTTGTTGAGCTTCTGCGGGAGTAGCTACCACCAGCGGCGCGCTGGTTCCCACTGTAATGCCCAGTGCGAGGATTGCTGCTGTTGCTGAACGCCATTTTTGAGAAGTAATCATATAAATTGTCTCCTTGCTTCAGTTTTTGTTTACTTAGGAACGCACTACTGCTAAATTTGTTTCTGGTTTCGCCTTCATCTGATGTTTTGATTATGGCAGGCGGGAATTCTAGAAGTTGGGAAGATAAGGTAGATAATCCAGAATTTTAAAATTTTGAAAAATAGATAAAATCGGCAAGAGTGGGAAGATAAGGAGGATAAAGGAGAGATTTCGGTTCATCCTCCCCCTTAGCCTCTAATTAGTTAAGGTGAAATTCCAGCACGAAGGCTGGGATCGCCAGGTTAATTGTTGAGAGCGTTTAAAGCTAACAATCCAGCACCGAAAGCTGGTTCGTATCGGGGCGAAATTACCTTAGCTTTTGGGGCGATCGCACTTATGGCTGCTTCAAACCGACCTCGGCAATTTGCCTCGCCGCCCCACACACCTCCTACGATCACAATTTCAAATTCTTCTGTTTGGTTAAATAGCGCTGAAATGGCTATTTTTGTTGAATAGGTTAATTCTGCCACAGCATTATTGATAATGCTGTCAGCGACGCGATCGCCCTCTGCTGCTGCTCCCTCGACAATCGGCGCTAAAGCTGCAATTTCTTTGACTCCCCAACCGCGCCCGTAAACGACTTCTACCAATTCTTCTAGGTTATTGAGGTCTAAATGCTTTTGAAATTTTTCCGCAAGCACGGTAAAATCTTCGCGTCCGTCATAGAACTTCAAAGCAGCTTGCAAACCCTGAAGGGCGATGTTATATCCGCTGCCTTCATCGCCTAAAATATATCCCCAACCCCCGACTCGTTTAGTTTTCCCGTGACGGTTTTGCCCGAAAACAATCGAACCGGTTCCTGAAATAACGGCGATACCCACTGGATGGCCTGTACCGCCAGCAAGTGCGATCGCGCAGTCACTGGAAATTACTATATTCCTGGGCAGGAACGATCGGGTTACTGGTAAAGTATTTGTCAACTGCAAGTTCTGCACTACAAATTGCACTATTTCACGATCTTTTGGACGCCCGACGCCTGCTAGTCCCAGACCAATTGCTTCTATGTTGAGATTGCCTACAGCCTCGACCTGAGCGGACAGAACTGCTCGTTCGATCGCCAATTGGATGGATTGTTTTGCTGTCTCAATTCCCAGGGTTTGATAATTTGACGGCCCTGCTTCACCCCGTCCTAAAACAAGGTGGTTGTCATCCATTAAAAGGCAGATAGTTTTAGTGCCGCCGCCGTCGATGCCGAATACGTAGCTCATGAATAATTTAGAGAATAATAGAGCAACCCAGATTAACAGAGATATGTCTATTCTACGCTTTGTACAATCCGATTAAATCGACAGAGCAATGCTAATAATAATTAAACCTAATAATGCTAACCAAACCAGATGGCGCTGACACCAATTTTTGATCGATTGCAGCCCGTCGCCACTGCTGTAAGGGATCGTCTGTGGCACAAGTGGCTCAGCTCGATCGTGATAAAGCGTGCATTCTTTGGCAAAGGGACGCTGCGGGTAGTTGCAAGTGTCGTCTTCGTGATAAATACAGGTAGCACACAGAAATTCTTCGGGTTTCGATCTATAAAGAGGGATACCCGGATGACCGAAAGCTTTGAGAGGGGTTTTGCAGTGCGGACAGGCGAGCGCTCGGGCGTCTACAGGTTGGTGACAGCGGGGGCAATCAGGCATAGACAGCGGGGTTATGGGGTAATGTGGTGGGTAGGCTCATTAGCGGGTTTTCCGAACGCCGATTAGCGCGATCGGCTCGCCATCAGGCGGCTGGATGCTCCAAAATAGAAAGGTAGGTGTGCGCTGATGTAACTTTAAGTTTACAGATGGTTTCGCAGCGACAGCAGGCGACCTGAGCCGATCGGGTATGAAAGGACAAACATTAGGAAAAATCTATGGATAACAATAGCAACTTACTCAAACAACTGGTAATGCTGGGCATTGGTACTACCTCCCTGGTGGCAGAGAAATTGCAGGAAGTGAGTGAGCAATGGGTCAAAGATGGCAAAATCAATCCTGAGCAAGCCAAAACCTTTGTCGATGACATGACGGAGCATCTCAAGTCTGAACAGGGCAATTGGGATACGCAGTTGCAGCGGCAACTACGGAATATGCTGCAAGATATGGGAGTCCCCCGACAGTCCGAAATGGATGAGTTGCGGGGAAGGCTCGATCGTTTGGAACGTCAGATGCGGGATTTAGAAAACCGTAACTGGCGCTGAGTTCGATCTTCTTCGAGGGCTTCGCTAACGCCCGCGAGGAGTTCGCTGTTATCTTGTGATAAGATTGTCACCCGAAGCCAGAAGGCTAAAAAAGGCACTTATGTAGAAGCCATTTATGTAGAATTACAAACATTCTGACTTCATACTTTTGCCTTGAAAATTATCTGGTATCTGCCGTTTTTTGGTGGAAAAGTTCAGATAAAATTTGCTATTTCTTGTTGTAGTAGATGTCTTAGATATCTAAGATATCGCGGTTAAAAGTATCAGGAGGATTAATTTTGCGAGGAGTTTTAGTCAGCTTGGGGGTAATGCTGGTTTGCTTTGTGTTTTTGATAGTCGCTCAAATGGGCGGTTCTAGGTCCCAAGCAGTTGCAGCCGAATTGAACAATCTTTTACCCGAGACTGCTATTGAGAAATTGTCAGCGCAGTCTTTGAATGAAAATAACTTGCTAGTAGCTGATGCTACTTTACCAGAGGTACCAGCTACTATCGCTGGCAATAACATGACTGATAATACTGTCACAACAGATTCAGGTCTGAAATATGTTGAATTGAAACAGGGTGATGGGGCGACTCCAAAAACCGGCCAGACAGTTGTGGTACACTACACTGGAACTTTGGAGGATGGCACGAAGTTTGACAGTTCGCGCGATCGCAATTCTCCTTTTCAGTTCAAAATTGGCGTAGGTCAAGTAATTAAGGGTTGGGATGAAGGTGTCGGTACGATGAAAGTTGGAGACCGCCGCAAGTTGATTATTCCCCCTGAACTCGGTTACGGTGCTCGCGGTGCGGGCGGGGTGATTCCTCCTAATGCTACGTTGATTTTTGATGTGGAATTGTTGAAAATCGCTGGCTAGGTAGCTCAATCTAATTCAACGTAAAACTTTTACGGTGTTTAGAAACCCGGTTTTTTTATTAAGAAACCGGGTTTCTGTGTATGTCCCAATACGGTTCAGTTAAGAGCTATGCAGTGCTTAAAACAATAAATACAGGAGGATTCATTATTATTCCAGTACCTC
>NZ_JAUBQB010000170.1:0-2653 GCF_036701035.1 Microcoleus sp. Pol7_B2
AGCACTCCCGCTGTTATTGACTCGTAATCTTTTACGCCTGAGTCAATGAAGACTAAGCAGCGCGGTGGCATTTTTTCAAAAGCAGATTGTGAGTTAACTTGAGCGAATGTAGAACTCATATTGAAGACTCCATTAAGGGCATTATTAGTAGATACACCCCGGAGTTATCTTATCAAGCGTATGTGATAAATCTGCAATTTTGGCAATTGACTTTTGGATGGATCGAGCTAATCTGAACGGAGGATAACAGAGCCTAATTGCAGTTGGTTCGAGCGACCGTCAGAAGTTAGGCGAACTTTATCAATCTCTCTAAGAACAATAGTCCGGACAGTTTTTATATGACCCAATGGCTTATTCTGTAGGACTTCGCAGCCACTGTGGATCATTAAATCAATGTCAGCTCCACCCCGCTCGTTGCATTTAATTCGACTTTATTTATGATCCTTGCGCCGCGTAAGCTTGTAGTCTCGTTCCAAAAACTGTCCGGAGTGTTGTAAGAATAGAGGCATATTTTTGAAGTGCCGAGGTAATTTTCTCGATACAGTCAGATTCCCCGCCAAAATTATGGAAACAAAATATTCACATTCCTTGATGCAGAGTCTTTGAAGACAAAGCTTTTGTATAGGGAATTTGCGTATTCCGAGGCGCGAGTCGTTTCCCTTAAAGAAGTCAACCTATTGCGTCCTCCAAAAGTGAGCTTAGTGGTAGATACAGCCTTGGATTCAGAGCTTCTTAAATTGTTAGCGATCGTGTTTATTTCGCTCATTCTTATTTAACCTATCTATCAGTTTCCCCTATTTCTGCAGCACTGTCATCCGCAATCGCACGGAATTTATTATATGCGTGTTTTCCCTTACTTTTGGCAAACGCGCAATTACCGATAGCTCCGATATCCTACTGGTGATACCACTTTTAAAAAAGAATCCAAATCTAGGCCGGTGCTTCAAACCTCAATAGCCATTAGTCATTCGTAATTCTAAAATCTAAAATTTAAAATCTAAAAGGGTATGACAGTTAGTTTATTTGCCTCCCAACTGCACCGCTCAAGATTCTGTGGAAGATGGCGGTTTTTTTCCTGTATTGCGAATATTAATAAT
Source organism: Microcoleus sp. Pol7_B2 (assembly GCF_036701035.1). NCBI lineage: Bacteria > Bacillati > Cyanobacteriota > Cyanophyceae > Oscillatoriales > Microcoleaceae > Microcoleus > Microcoleus sp. Pol7_B2. The sequence continues at coordinate 1,098 of NZ_JAUBQB010000170.1, forward strand.
ATTGTTGAGCGCCTCAACCCAAAAAGCAGCCCCCATAGAAATAGCTACGTCGCTCAATATCCAACCAAACAATTTTGCAATCAAAGCCGATCACAATAAATTCCCCTGCCTATCACGTTCTAAGCTGTTCTGTTCGCTCCATCCAAAAGGCAATACGGTTCAGTTAGCGCTTTAAGACGAATTTCATTTCTCGCATTTATGAGACTTCCAGACTTGTGAAAGGAAATCCGATTATTCTTATCTGAACATTATTGATCCAAAAGGCAGAGCTACCTGATCCAAAGCTCCATCGACATCCTGTTGAACTTTTGTCAGACTGGTTAAATTATTTGATTTAGTCTTAGCATAGTTTGCAACCAACTGCTGAGCGTACAAATTAACAATCGATCGCTAAAGCCACCTTTTGGTTAATCTTAGCATTGCTCGCAGTGTGGGCGAGTTGGCAGATTTGGCAATGGTTACGTTTTTATATTCATAATTTGAAACAGAGGAATTAAACAACTGGTGGAAGTGCGAAAAAATAATTAAAAATTTGTCGGTAGCAGCGTGGTTATTGCTATCGAAAAAGTTGCCGTAAAAATGGAAATACCGCAAAGCTTGTCGCTGTCTTTACATGGCGGTTTTGCAGCGGTTAAATGATGCGAAAACCATGGTTTATCAACCAAGCCGCACTGAAACCGAATATTTGCAATTAATCCAGCAATTACCCCAGGCTCTGCCTTACTAAACTGTGAGCGCAATATACCAGCAACTATATTTTGAGAATAGGGAAGCTGGCGCCTCAACCTTTGAACAGTGTCAGAAAGCTTATCAACAAATTAAGGATTAAGTAGGTAAACGCAAAAAAACAATAATATCCAATCAATAATTTTATGGTCGGGTTTTACCAACAATAATTACCACAAACCGACAATCTCAAAAACCCCCACTTAATAGCCAATTGCAGTCTACTTCCTTCAATCTACAAGGGTTCAAGGTCGTACTCGAATAACTGGCGTAGCGCCTAAGAGTACGACCTTGAAATGGTCCTATCAGACCGAAGTAGCAAATGGGTTGAAGGCGACGAAACTAGCACCTACCCCAGCAATAAGATTCGGGTCAGTGCCACCCCCCATCAGTCCTGTAGGTGAAGGTAACCAGTTCTGCGCGGCCTTGACTGTCACACTAGGATTAGCGATCGCCACCCCATTGAAAGAGTTGGTGATGAAATTGCTTATATCCACTGTTGTCGGCCCTGAACCACCAAGCAAGCTTGAATCCTGTAACGGGATACCACCTCTGTTGAGACCACCACCAATATTAGCGTTGGTGATATCGTTGTTCTCAATATCGGTATGGCCACCTTGCAAGCGTATCCCCTCTTGCCTGACATTGCTAATTTTGTTGTTGTCGATCGCACTAGCTGAACGAAAGTCAGTAATTGAATCACCGACAATGCTCGCTGCACTCACCACATTAGAAATCCCTTGATATTCAATTTTCCGCACTAGGTAGTCGGAACCATCGTTTTTGAAGGAGGTGGCCGCGTAGGCAGCGGTGGGGCTATCGTAGGCTTT
>NZ_JAUBQB010000171.1:0-2649 GCF_036701035.1 Microcoleus sp. Pol7_B2
GTTAAATCCCGAGGGCGCGCATCAGCAAATAGCCCAATCCCCTAATTTATTATTCCGACAATAAATCCGCCCTGCCTAGCCCCCCGCGTCCGGGGGGGGGACAAGAGTCCGATCTTTCGCTCCCCTACTATCAGGGAGATGCGAGGGGGATCGAGATATGTGCAACTTCACATTAAATTGGTATAACCGCTCGTAACTGTCCATCGTTTTGCTGCCTAGTATTTGTAAGCAGCAAAACCTGAGCGGAACCAAGACGATTTACCTCTCAAGGTAGATGTCGGTTAATCCTGCCTTTGAGATACTCCATATGAAATGTAACTATTTATACTAATGCCGCATCTTTTGTTGGTAGACGACGAAGCCCCACTCTGTGAAAGCCTTGCTTACTCACTGAGAAAGGAAGGCTATGAGGTCACTACAGCACCAGATGGACACAGCGCGATCAAACAATTCCACAAGCAAGTACCCGACATCATTCTGCTCGATCTGATGATGCCAGAAGTTGATGGGATGGAAGTATGTTGGCGTATCCGGGCTTTTTCTAATGTGCCTATACTGATGCTAACGGCTAAAGACCAAGATATGGATAAAGTGTTGGGCTTAGAGGCAGGGGCAGATGATTATGTGACCAAACCCTTCAATACGCAGGAATTGCTCGCACGGATTAAAGCTTTGCTGCGCCGCCATCATGCGGAATCTGCTTAAAAGCGGTTAAGACATCCTTCAAGGGTTTGATAGCTCGATTGGCTCAATCCGTGACCAATGGCGCTAGGTTAGGATCGCTTGCAACGGATACACCATTTATCCCAGCCATGTTTGAGCCGATGAAATTTTTTGCCCAAGACTCCTTCACGAGCAGATGGTTAGCATCTCTTCGGTGGAATTCAATCCACACGAAGCTCTTGGCTACCTACCTGATCCTGATCGTCTTAGGAACCTCGCTTATGTCTGGTTACATCCTATGGACGTTTTATGCCTTTTTCATGCAGTCTCGTCAGACAGATTTAGAAAACTGGGCAACAGCACTGAGCGAGAGCGTTGCAGATGCCCTCGAAGAAAAAGATACGCAACGGGTGCAGATCATTGTTCGGCGCTATGGGGCACCCGCCAATATCGCACTCCGTGTATTTGATGCCCAAGGTTCGCTGCTAGCCACCTCTAACCCTCAAACAGATCGACAAATCACCAATTGGCTGCTGATACCTGGCGTTTCAGAAGCACTACACGGTCATTCGGTGCAGGGCATGGCTAAAGGGGTTTTATCAAGGGAGGATCGCCTCTATATTGTCAAACCGATGACTCGCAACGGTCAGATGTTGGGGATATTGCGCATCTCGATTACTTTAGAACAGTTTCAGAAACAGTTTGTAAGGGTGATCTGGACAATTTTAGCCGCCCTTGGCATTACCATTCTTCTCTGTACCTTGGTCAGCGATCGATTAGCCCGGAGTCTCTCTAAACCCATTGAGGTGATGCGAAACTTTGCGATTCGTGTGGGTAGAGGACAGTTTGATGACAAACTCGTGATTCGTCAAAGCAATGAACTAGACCAACTCGCAACGGAACTGAATCGTATGAGTGAACGGTTGAAATCATTGGACAACGAACGCAGAGCCTTCCTAGCGAATGTTTCCCATGAACTGCGGACCCCTGTGAGTAATGTTCAGGTCACCATTGATGCGCTGGAGCGTGGCGCTGTGGATGAGCCGGAGTTGCGCGATCGCTTTTTTCAAACCATTAAAGAGGAGACGAAGCGACTTTCGGGCTTGATTCACGATTTGCTCGATTTAGGACGCTTAGAAGCAGGTGTCACGCTATTAGAAATCCAAGCCATTGCCTTAGAAAGCGTCATCAGCCGTGCGATTAGAGCAATGGAAGTTCGTATGCAGGCTAAAAACGTGACTGTAGAAGTTGATGTTGCTGACCTTCGGATTATGGGCGATTCGGAACGCTTATTACAGGCTTTTTTGAATCTCTTAGACAATGCGATTAAGTATTCTACCCCCAATGCTCGTATTTTCATTGCTGCCTCTGGCAACAAGCAACAGGCTCTGATTTCAATTCGAGACCAGGGAAGCGGCATTCCTGAAACCGATTTACCTCGCATTTTTGAACAGTTTTACACCACGAGCCGCTCTAGTAAGAATGGGGTTGGTCTGGGTCTAGCGATTGCCAGACGCATTATTGAAGCGCATGGAGGCAGTATTACAGCCAATAGTAAACCCGGTCAAGGGGCTGTATTCACCCTTTCTCTACCCTTAGAATTATAAGTAGTTGATCCCATTGTCTAGTTCCGTGTCACTTCTTCCACCTGACTCACAGCAGTATTAGTCAAATGGATAGGAAAACCCGACTCTGCCAAATCAGACAATCTAGATATAATTATCTTTTTATTTAAAGAAAAATGTTGTGCTAATTCTTTGTCAGGACATTTGCATTTTTTATAATTATTTAGTAGGCTCTAATACCAATTTAATGTGAAGTGGCACATATCTCGATCCCCCTCGCATCTCCCTGATAGTCGGGCGACGAAAGATCGGACTCTTGTCCCCCCCCGGACACGGAGGGCTAGGGCAGGGCGGATTTATTGTCGGAATAATAAATTAGGGGATTGGGCTATTTGCTGATGCGCGCCCTCGGGATTTAACT
>NZ_JAUBQB010000086.1:0-27433 GCF_036701035.1 Microcoleus sp. Pol7_B2
CTACTGAATATGCTTTCATTGGTGTATTTTTTTTAATCTATTCTTATTGTACCTCATAACACCCGGAAGTGCTGTATCTTTAGCTTTAAATTTGATTAAAAATTTGATTCGAGGTTCCCAACCGGGGGATAATTATATTTACGGCAGTCACATATTCTGTTTGTACGGCTGGGGTAAGCAGGGACTGGCGGAATGTTTGCTAGGGGACGGGGGAAAACGGCGCGCGGGCTACTATGCTTTGCGGATGGGAATTAGGGCTTTGTAGAGTGGGAAAGCTACCTTTTTTCCTATCACTAACAGTTCGGATTTAATGGCAGTTGCCACTCAGGATGCTAGCACGAATGTTTACTTGCTGGTTGTCAATGAGCGAGCAACATCTTACACTGTTAATGCTGATATTTCGGAGCTGATAAAAACTGGTAATGGCACGGTGCGGGAGTTCAATTCTAAAACAATGGATGAGTTTGTTGGTAGCTTAAGGCCCAAGGGCGGCAATGCGAGTTTTGTACTGGCGGGGAACAGCGCTATTCTCATCAAGTTCGATCGCCAGAATTGAAGCTCAAATCCTCTGAGCCATAATTGGGATAAGATAGAATTAGTTATGCTCAGAATTATTTATTTTCTGCCTGTTTGGCCCTGGAACCCTGGAACCCTTGAACCCTCGAACCCCTAATTGCACAGTTGCCATACCTAAGTCGTCCTGTTGTGATTCCCCTCCTGTCGCTGGTAAATTGGTAGCGTGCAGGTATCTTGCCTCAAACAGAATGCGAGCGAGAGTTCCGTTGAGGGGCAGAAAGTAGGGTGCAGTCTAGACAATCGCAGAAATTCTTGCTCGTAAACCCGCAGCAGTTAGGCTAGGTGAGGAATTACCCGCCCGCCTTCATCTGGGCCCTCTGGCAGATAGCATTGGTTCTGAAAGTCAGAAGCCGTCAATGATCAGGATATGGCACGGAATTAATTTTAAATGCCAAGATGCTGGAAGTAGGGGTGAGTTTAATCGTACAGAAACTTTGAGCGCGCTTGGAAATCTCGCGGGCAAAGCCTCTCAATCAATCTGCTGCTTGCGATCGGGTTTTTCCAACAAATATCACTTTTATGCCCCCTGATGTTTATTCCCTCCCTCAGTCAGGTCATCAACCGCAATCCCCTCACCGTCACCCCTGAGACGCCCGTAGAAAAGGCGATCGAGCTGATGAGTAGCACAGGAGCCAGTTACGTCCTCGTGGTAGAACCGCGCGGGCATTCTCAACTCGGAAATCCCACCAACGGGGCTTCCCCACAATCGCGGGAACAGTCGGGTTTTTACGGCATACCGCCTGCGGTACACGCAGGAGGCAACGGGCTGCGTCTCAACGGCTCAAAAGCTCCCTATCCGAGCAGCCAGACAGTGCTGGGGATTTTTACAACGCGAGATATCGTACAGCTAAACTCGATCGGCGCTGCTTTGAGGGGATTTGCGATCGAGCAAATCATGATCAGAACCGTAACTGTAGCCCGAGAATCGGAAATTCCCGACTTTTTTGCCTTAGCAAATCTGCTGGAGAAAAATCAGATCAGCCATTTGCCCGTCGTCAGCGAGTCTGAAGAACTTGTCGGTTTAATTAGCTCTCAAAGCTTGGTGCAAATGTTGCAGGGAATTGGGGAACCGACACCAAAAGCAATTAGCAGCGCTTCGCCACCTGCGGCTTTCGCGTTTCCTCCGCCCCTGCCAATTGTGAATCAGAAATTAGAGCTACCCGCAAGTTTAATTAAACTTTATCAAATTCCTCAAATAGCAGCTTCACGAATAATTCACGCTCCTTCTAATTCTTCGGTTCGCTATTTGGCGCAACTGATGTTTAGACACAATGTTAGTTATGTATTAATCACTGAAACCCCCGATCAACACTCGACTGGTGCGGCTCACAATTCCAAATTTACAAATCCCAACCTTCACAAACTGGTTGGGGTGGTAAGTTCGCGGGATATTGTGCAGTTGCAGGCGCTGGGAAGAGACTCTAACAAAATTAAAGCGGCAGCAATTTGCAGCAGTTCGCCGCCACTGGTGCGATCGCACTCTAGCCTCGAAGCAGCCGTCGCGCTGCTGCAAAAACACTACTGCCAGTTGCCTTTATTAGTCATCAACGAAACAAATCACCCGATCGGGATTATCAATCCTAAAACTATCCTTTTACAAGCGCTGGATTCAAAATCTCTGCATTCTGGCTTAATTGCTTTGCAGCGCCAGCTAGAATCTAGCAACGCTCAATACAAAAAACTCTCAGCAGAAATACAGCGGACAGCAGCAAATAGCCACGAGATGGCTGAAATTTCTCACTACAGTGTCGTAGAGCGGCCAAATCTCCCCCCTCCAGTCAATAATCAGGGGATTTGGGACTGGAATCTCGAAACAGATGAGTTTTTTTATTCGGCGCGGTGGCAAGAAATGCTGGGCTACCAAGAAGGGGAAATATCGAATCGCCGATCGGAATGGTGGAGTCGCATCCACCGAGATGATATTGACTCGGTAAAGGCAGCTTTAGAAGACCACTTCGCCCAAAAGACACCGGATTTTGCAGCAGAATATCGGATGTACTGTAAAGACGGCAGCACTGTCTGGGTGCTGAACCGAGGTCAAGTTTTACGCAGCGCTACCGGGAAACCGCTGCGGGTAGTAGGAACTCACACAGATATTACTCCAAACAAGCAGTTTGAAGTCAAAAACCGCGAGCATGATCGAGAACAATTCCATCTATTTGACTCTTTGAAAGCAACAGTAATTTTCCACATAGATGCGGCGGGGGTTTGGAAATTTCTCAACCGCGCTTGGACGGAAATTACGAATTTCTCGGTGTCCGAAAGTTTGGAAACTAATTTTTTAGAGTGGGTGCATCCAGATGAGCGCGAGCAATGTGCAAATTTATTGGAGTCTTTGCTGTCGGGTAAGTCGGAATTTGAACGGCGAGAACTGCGATTTAAGTCCAAGTCGGTTCCGGGGAAAAACTCCTTGGGAATTCACAGTAATTCCGGCTTTGTTTCCGTAGAACTATTTGCCCAAGTTCGCCGGAATTCCCAAGGCGAAATAGCGGGAATTTTCGGGACTTTGCACGATGTCTGCAACCGCCTCGAAGGAGTTGAGGAACTGCGGGAAAGCGAGCGAGCAATTCGATCGCTCTACGAGGTAATGGTGAGCTCGGAAGGCTCTTTTGACGAGCGAACGATCCGGTTGCTGGCAATGGGCTGTAGTCAGTTTGGGATGGATATCGGGCTGTTGGGCAGGGTTTTGGGCGATCGCTACGAAGTGATTGCTGCTTATGTACCGGAAGATTTTCCGTTTGGATTTGCTAAAGGAGACGGTTTTGCTTTGAGCAGAACCTTTGAGCGAGAGGTTTTGCGATCGAGCGAACCTATTTCTGTGGAATCAGCCGGCACTACTCAGTGGCGCAATCACCCCGCTTACAGCGTCCGCAAGTTGGAGGCTTTTGTGGGGACGAGGGTAATAGTGCAAGGGCGGATTTTTGGCACTTTGAGCTTTACTTCCCGCACCACTAAATCTCCTTTTAAACCGCTGAATTTTGAAATTTTAAAGTTGATGGGCAATTACATCGGCGCAGAAATTGCCCGCGAAGAGCGAGAGCGAACTTTGCAACGTCAGTACCAGCGCGTTTTACTACTCAAACAAATTACTCAAAAAGTGCGATCGACCTTAGACACTCAAGAAATTTTTCAAACTACCGCCACCCAAATCGGCCGCGTATTTGGTGTCAATCGCTGTACAATTCACACCTATCTTTCCGAACCTTATCCCCACCTTCCTTGCGTCGCAGAATACTTAGAACCCGGTCACGAATCGGCTTTAGATTTAGAACTTTCTGTCACTTATAACCCCTACACAGAAAAACTCCTCGCTGAGGATATAGCCCTGGCATCTCCCGATGTGTTTGCCGATCCTTTGCTGGAATCTTCGGGGCCGATGTGCCGCCGCATCGGATTAAAATCTATGTTGGCTGTTCGCACTTCCTATCAAGGAGAACCGAATGGAATTATTACTTTGCACCAGTGCGATGCAACTCGCCAGTGGAATCCAGACGAAATTGAACTGTTAGAAGATGTGGCCGCGCAAGTTGGAATTACCTTAGCTCAAGCACAACTTTTAGAAACCGAAGTTCAGCGACAGCGACAGTTAGCAGAGCAAAATGAAGCTTTGGATCAAGCGCGACAAGCGGCTGAAGTTGCTAATAGAGCTAAGAGCGAATTTTTAGCGACTATGAGTCACGAAATCCGCACTCCGATGAATGCAGTCATCGGGATGACGGGCTTGCTGCTGGATATGGAACTAACTCCTGAACAGCGGGATTTTGTGGAGACAATTCGGACCAGCGGCGATGCTTTGCTGACTATTATTAACGATATTCTCGACTTTTCCAAGATTGAATCTGGAAAATTGGATTTGGAACGCAGCCCATTCGAGCTGCAAAACTGTATAGAAGAATCTCTGGAATTACTGGCTCCTAGAGCCTCCGAAAAAGGTTTAGAGCTGGCTTATTTTATTGATGATTCCGTTCCGAAAAACATTTTAGGAGATGTCACGAGGCTGCGCCAAATTTTGGTAAATCTGCTGGGCAATGCAGTTAAGTTTACAGAATCTGGAGAAATTGTGGTGTGCTGTACGGCTAGGCAAATTGAACAGGTAGCTGCTAACAGTTTGCCAGATAAAATTAATATTCTAGAGCCACAACCGCTAGCAATTAACCAGAGAGAGGTGGCACGTAGCAGACAATACGAGATTCAATTTGCTGTCCAAGATACGGGAATTGGCATTCCGCCAGACCGGATGGATCGCCTGTTTAAAGCTTTTTCGCAGGTGGATGCTTCGACAACGCGACATTACGGCGGGACGGGTTTGGGACTGGCTATCAGCCAGCGTTTGAGCGATATGATGGGCGGTACAATGTGGGTTGTCAGCCAGGTTACTCCGGGAAGTTCTAAGTCTCAACCGGCCGTTTCTGTGATCGGACAAAGTATCGCTGGAATGTCGCCTGCAGAATTTACTCCGCCGTCGATATCTGGTTCGGGTTCGATTTTTTATTTCACGGTGACTGCTGAAGCGAATGACATCCGGGCTGAGGAAAAAAGACCCGAATTTGCGGCTGGTAAGCGCTTGTTAATTGTTGAGCATCATGCCATTAACCGGCAAGTTTTGATCCGTCAGGCAGAGTCTTGGGGAATGATACCCGTGGCTGTAACTTCGGGTGCTGAGGCTTTGGAAATCATCAAAGGAAACTCGCCGCTCGATTTAGCTATTTTGGCGATGAATCTACCAGATATGGACGGTGTGGCTTTGGCTGTGGAGATTCGGAAATTTGAGCTGAGCAATTTGTCCGGCAGCGACGGTCAAAATCCGAATGTCATCGCTAACAACCCTCGCAAAATAGCACTACCTTTGGTGCTGTTTACTTATTTAAGTAAGGCGGAAGTTTGGAAAAAACTTGAAACTACAGAAGTACATTTTTCAGCTTTTTTAACTAAGCCTTTAAAACAGTCTCAGTTTTATAATGTGTTGCTGCAAGTTTTTGGATATGTTACTGGCAGAAGCGGTCGGGGAGAAGTTTCAAATGTGGTGACTTTGACTTCGGGATTGAAGTATTTTGAAAATTCTCAAGAACAGCACCGCGTGCAGCGGACGCCTGCTGTTTTGAGGCAGGTTGCGGCGAATTCTGGCGGACAGGATGCAGCTAATTCTACTCAGATTCGGATTTTGCTGGCTGAGGACAATGTGGTGAATCAAAAAGTCGCTACGCATTTACTCGACAGGATAGGATATCGGGCTGATATTGCAGCTAATGGGTTGGAGGTTTTGGAGGCGCTGAAGCGGCAATCTTACGATGTTGTGCTGATGGATGTGCAGATGCCGAACATGGATGGGTTGGAAGCGACGCGCCGCATTTGTCAGGAATGGCCTGCTAACAAGAAGCCGAGAATTATTGCGATGACTGCTAATGCGATGCAGGGCGATCGCGAAAAGTGTCTGGAAGCAGGTATGGACGATTATATTACTAAGCCGGTGCGTCGGGAAGAGTTGGCGATCGCCTTAAGCAAGTGCTCACCTCTGATTCGGGATGAATTGGATGTGGTTACTGAGCAAAACAATCAAGATATTTCTGATCAAGTTGACAGTGAGGCTGCGGGTTCTTCGAGCGTTCAACCGGGAGCCGATTCGCCGATTGATTTTCATATTTTACAAAATCTCCGCGAGCTAGACGATGATGAAGACCCCGATTTTTTAGGGGAGCTGATTAAGATATATTTGGTAGACGCACCGCAACATTTAGAAACTATTAAGGAGGCTATTTTTCTCGGCGATGCTGATAGTTTGAAGCTGGCTTCTCACACGCTGAAGTCGAGCAGCGCCAATTTAGGAGCGGTGTCTTTTTCTGCTGTTTGCAAGGAGTTGGAGTATATGGGCCGCGTGGCGGTTGAGTCTGGAGGGGAACAGGTTTTTGATGTGAGTACGGCGCGCGATCGCCTGCTGGAAGCTCAAGCGGAGTGGGAAAAGGTGCGGGCGGCTTTTGAGACGGAATTGGAAACGGGGAAGTTGCGATCGCAAATAGGGTAATTTGTTATATCAATTCCGGTTGCACTTCTCCGGAATTGTTGACTGTTGACTGTTGACTGTTGATTGTTTGAACAATACCGATGCAACCGGAAACGATATTATTTGTTATTTGTTGGTTTTTGGTTGTTAGTTGTCAGTTTCAATAACCAATAACCAATAACCAATAACCACAGCCCAATGCCCAATGCCCATATTTAACTTTCACCTAAATATGCTTTGCGAACAGTTTCATTTGACTGCAAATCGCTAGCACTACCAGCGACTACAACCTGGCCGGTTTGGATAACATAGCCGCGGTGGGCGACACTTAAAGCCATGCGGGCGTTTTGTTCCACCAGTAAAATAGTTGTTCCTTCAGCATTAATATCGCGGACAATCGCAAAAATTTGACTGACTAACATCGGTGCCAATCCCATACTCGGCTCGTCCAATAATAACAAGCGGGGGCGCGACATCAAAGCCCGGGCGATCGCCAACATTTGCTGTTCGCCGCCGCTGAGAGTTCCCCCTTTTTGACTAATTCTTTCTCGCAAACGAGGAAATAAATTTAATGCTTTTTCCATATCGGACTTGATACCGAGAGTATCGTTGCGGAGATAAGCACCCATTTCTAGGTTTTCTTGCACCGTCATTCGCGGAAAAATCAACCGGCCTTCGGGACTTTGAGAAATCCCCAAACGGACGATCGCCTCTGTAGATAGTGCTTCTAAAGGCTTTCCCTCAAATAATACAGTGCCTTGGCGCGGGCGCAGCAGTCCTTGAATCGTGCGGAGAGTGGTCGTTTTCCCCGCCCCGTTGCTGCCGATTAATGTCACAACTTCTCCCTGCGAGACTGTTAGCGATACTCCTTTGAGGGCGTGTATATTTCCGTAGTAGGTGTGAATGTCTTTAATTTCCAACATAATTACTTTTTCTGCTTTGTGCTTTATTATATTATCCAGACTAATTATAAATTTTTATTGCATTTATTTAAAATTAACTTTTTTTAGAGTAATCAGTAATTTTACTTAGGTCAACACCAGCCCTAGTTCCCATACAATGTATTTTTAGTAGCTGGGGCGACCAACTTTACAAAATTTTTACTTAAACATAAGGTTTCTTGACAGTAGCTTTACAAAAATCTCTAAGTAAATAGGTAGGATTAATACGTAAGCGAAACCAACCGCTACAACTTACCAATAACAGCACTTAAAATGTTTCAAATTTAAGGAGATTGACCATGAAATTACATCACAGTACCGGAGCGATCGCATTTTTATTAGCAACTCCTTTAGTAACCAGCTTGAGTGTAGGTATAGCGCCCAGCAGTGCTGCCACAATAGCCGGTTCTGCGGCAGCAGTAACGATTTACAACTTGAGTCACCCCCTGACTGAAATAGGTACAGTTACTAACATTTACACTCCGACAACAGCTAACACCAGTTCAGTTATTAGCCAAGCGAACGCTGAGGCATTTTTTATATCTAACTGTCACGAATTGCTGGCAGCAAATCTCTCTGAAAGTCAAGTCATAGGCAGCGGGAATAACTATTTGGGTTTAGCGCAAAGTCAAGCAGCAGTGATCGGTGACTTCTCTATTAAGGCAAAAGAAACTTTTTCTTTCACTGTTCAGACTATTTTACATCTTTTAACATCTGTTAGTAATCCCCAATCAGAACGGGCTAGCGCCACAGGCAGTATATCTTTTGCATTAATTGACACTGTTTCTAAAATTCTTTTAGACTCATTTGAACTTGGGATCGGTTTGCACTCTTTTAAAGCCCCGGAATTAAGTTTGTCATACAACCTCGCTGGAAAGTTTAATCCCACAAAAATTAATTTTGCTTTTCTCGCTCAAGGTAATACAACAAGCCTGAGCTTGTATACTTCCGGAGTGTATTCGCGGACTTTTGACAGCACCACTAATTTAAGATTAGTAGAAGTTAAGAACAATATGGCCGTGGCACAAGCGCAACCAGTTCCCGAAGCAGAACCAGTTCCAGAACCTACTACTATATTAGGCACTGCCCTATTTTTTGGTTTCCTGACCAAGAGGAGAAAACTTAAGAATCAATTGTCTGAAGTTAAATCAAAAGTTTAGGAATGACGCAAAACATCTAACTAGGTCAACTATCGATGTTAGATACTAGACTTTTTTAATAAAAAGTCTGGTATCTAGTTATTCTGTATTATCCATGTCCATCTTCTTCTTTTCCCAAATATGCCTCAATCACGCGAGGATCGGCGCGAACTTCTGCCGGAGTACCCTCAGCAATTTTAGTACCGTACTCCATAACACTCACGCGATCGCTAATTCCCATCACCACCTTCATATCATGTTCAATCAGCAAAATACTCAACTTCAACTCATCGCGAATCCGATAAATAAAGCGAGTTAAATCAGCCGTTTCGTTCGGGTTCATCCCGGCAGTCGGTTCGTCCAAAAGTAACACTTTCGGATCGGAAGCCAAAGCCCTCGCAATTTCCAATCTGCGCTGGTCGCCGTAGGAAAGGTTTTTTGCCAACTCCGGCGCTTTAGAAGCACCTAAACCGACAAAATCAAGCATAGTGAGCGCTTTTATTTTAGCTTCCCGCTCCTCCAGATTCGCAGCGGGAGGGCGGAGGATTGCACCCAACAAACCTGTTTTTAATCGGCAGTGTCTACCTACTAAAACATTATCCAGGACAGTCATGTTGTTAAACAAGCGGATATTTTGAAAAGTTCTAGCAATGCCGAAAGTTGTCAGGCGATCTGGCGGTAAACCCGTTATATTCTTCTGTTCAAGGAGCAACTGACCGGCACTCGGTTTATAGATGCCCGTAAGCATATTAAAAAAAGTAGTCTTGCCCGCACCGTTGGGGCCGATCAAACTGGCGATCGAGCCTTTTTCCAAGGTTAAGCTGACCTGGTTGACGGCAGTCAAACCGCCGAATCGCATTGTAATTTGCTGTGCTTCTAATAATGACATTTTGGTTCTGTTTTCTAAGATTTTATAGTAGTGCGATCGTCCTGGTCACAAGCTTTCACGCACACAAATCAATTTGGGATGGGGAGATTTTAGGACATATTCTCTAACGTACAGACAAAATAGAACTTAAAAAGATTAGATTCTAGCGAACGGCGAGGGCGATATTGTGCGTGTAAATCGGCCGTTGAAAAGTTTTCAATAACTTTGAGATGGAGTTCGTCAGCCAAAGTTGCAATTTTTTCAAACCCAGTAATCCACGGTGCATACATACTTTCGTATTTATCTATGTAATCATTGATATCGTGGTAGCCCGTCGTTCTCAAAATCACCTTTTCCGACATATAATCAAAGGACAATCGGAAATTATGAACATTGTTGCGAATTTGTTCTAATACAAATATTACATCTTTTTTGTCAACCAAAGTAGTGTTGCCTTCCCACAAAAAATATGTCTGTCGATCGAAATCAAATTCACTCTGTTTAAGCAAAGAGATTAAACCGTCTTTTACGTAATCGCCGGGAACGTAGCGAACATTGGCAGTAACTTTGTTAGTTTTGAGAGCTTCTTCTTTTAATTGAAGAGTAACCCGGTCGTCTATTTCAAAATAAGTGACTTTTTCTCCATTAATTCTAGCAGCGCGAGTATCCAAGCCCGAACCTAAAATAACTACTTGTTTGCAACCTCCTAAAATTTGATTTGACAAAACATCATCAAAATATTTAGTCCGCAACTTAACCATTTCTTTAGCGGCGGGAGAGTTTTGAGCTATTTGCCTAGCTACTTTTTTTGTTTCCTCATTCAGCCAAATTTTTACTACATTATCAGTGTAGAGAGGAATTGCCTCTTCATTCTCTTCGGCTCTAAATTCCGCAACGATAAAAGCAGTACCAGTTACATTTTTCATGGCTAATCTTTCACCCTTACTAAGTAGTTGGTTACAAATAAACATTAGATGGGGACGGGGTGTAAACACCCCTCAACTCCCTTGCATCCTAGATTCTTAGCTAAACCCGCCTACAAAATACTATGGTTTTTGCCCTTACCTACTTATTGACTTCTCGCATCTGCTAAAGACTCATTGCTCGCTTCACCATCAGAATGCAGTTCAGCTTGGTGTATTTTATCAGGAATCAGTCCCTCCGGCCGCACGAGCATCATGACAACAAGAGTTAGGCCGAATAGAAATAAGCGCATTTGAATCGGGTCTAAACTGGTTGCCAGAAAGTCTCGCAACTGGGGAATTGCAATCCTGGGGAGTACAAAAGTATTCAGAAAACCCTTGAGGACTTGCGCTAATTGTGGCAGATAAAGCCGATCGGCAGACATGATAATGATAGCGCCCAAAATCACCCCGGTCATGTTGCCCAAACCGCCTAAAATCACCATACACAGGATGATTACCGACACCGAGAAATCGAAAACGCTGGGAAAAATTGCGCTGATATAGGCCGCGTAAAACGCGCCTGCAAAGCCCGAAAATGTCGCTCCCATCGCAAAAGCCGAAAGTTTGGTTTTGACCAGGTTAATCCCCATCGCACTAGCCGCTAATTCATCTTCGCGCATGGCATTCCACGCCCTCCCCAGGCGGGAATCTCGCAGCCGCGAAATCATGAAGTAAGCGAAGACAACTAGCAGTAAAATTAGGTAGTACCAGGGAAAGTAGTTGCCGGTGCTGAAAGTGCCGACGATGGGGAGAGATGGACGCCCGATCGGGTTTATTCCCGCTTCGCCGCCGGTGAGGTTAAAAGGTCGATCGCACCCAACCAGACACAGCACCAACTCTGGTTTCCCCAACAGGGAAGCAACAATCTTCGAGACTGGTTCGTCAATCCGAATCGCCGTTAAATTCCTAAACACAACCGGGATAATTTCGCCAAAACCGAGGGTAACAATCGCCAAATAGTCGCCCTTGAGCCGAAGTGTCGGAATACCCAGGATTACACCCGCGATCGCAGCTACACCGGCCGCGATCGGCAGTACCACCCAAAAATTCCAAGCAATATTTAACTGCCCAGAAGATAGCAAAGCCGTCGTGTAAGCGCCGATCGCAAAAAACGCCGCATATCCCAAATCCAACAAACCCGCAAAACCCACAGTAATATTCAAACCCAGCGCCAACATAATAAAGATTTGGATCTGTACTACAGTAGCAATCCAGCCAGTCTGAGCCTGAATGTCGATAAACGGAAACAGAATTAGAATAAAAGCTAATGTTACCAGAGTTGCCAGCCGCTGGCGTTCTCCCTGCAAACCCTGCAAAGCACCCATTAACGTAGCGGTCAAAATTGCGATCGTCAAACTGCAAATCCCGTACAGCAGCGTCGTCGGCAAAGCCACAGCAGATTGACCAGAAAAAGGTCTAATCAAAACCCCTTCTAACACACTCGCAATTAATAGCCAAACTCCCAATCCTAATCCCGCTAAACTGCCGATAGTCGCACCCATTTTCGGGCTGTAAACCTTCTGATCCCGACAGCTAATAAAGCCCGCCGCCGTACCCATCAGCCAGCCGATCACAGTGCCGCTCCAACCCCCGAATAACAGAACAGTCAAAGAGGCGATCGCCCCTAAAATACCGCTCGATTTAATTGCTTTAATTATTTGTTTTGACATAGGAAGAAGTTATGAGTCATTAGTCAGTAGTTAGAGGAAAGAATGCTAGGAATCGCAGTTTATAGATGCGACTGACGCGGGCCATGCCAAATTCTGCATCAATGAATGTGATAGGCTGCTTATCGTGGAAACGATCGATCTGGCTAGCTACAGTTTAGAGTCTTTTGAGTTCGATTATTGCACCAAAAGTGACGAAACTTCAAATATACTGGAACTGTTACCCCAACACACTTCAAACGGGCGATCGCTATATGGTACAAGCACCTCAAAAAACTATCACCCTCGACGAGTTTTTGCAACTCCCAGAAACCACACCCGCTAGCGAATACATCAAAGGTGCGATCGTCCAAAAACCTATGCCACAAGGAAAACACAGCAAACTACAAGGCCGACTCGTAACAGTCACCAACGACATCGCAGAGAAACCGCAAATTGCCCTAGCCCTACCAGAACTTCGCTGCACGTTTGGCGGACGTTCTATTGTCACCGATGTCGCCATTTTTGTTTGGAATCGCATTCCCCTAGACGCTGATGGCGAAATTGCCAATACATTTAATGCTCACCCAGACTGGACAATAGAAACATTGTCCCCAGCCCAAAGCCAAACCAAAGTCACAAACAATATTTTGCACTGTTTGAACGCCGGTTGTCAGATGGGTTGGTTGGTCGATCCGGATGAAAAAAACATTTTAGCCTATCCCGCAAGGCAGCAGCCGATTTCATTGCAAGAACCAACCGATATACTTCCGATGCCCAAATTTATGCCGGAAATGCAGTTGACTTTAGGCGAAGTTTTTGGCTGGCTCAAACCAGGAAATATTTAAAACGTAAAACAAAAACGTAAAACGCGATCGCTTTTAGTTCCCCAACTTCTTAAAGAATTCGGGGGTTTGGGGGCGAGGTTTTTTTAGATATACTTAAATCTCTCTTGCCATTATTGAAACCGCGCAATTTCAAACCTTCTCCTGAACATTTTCACCCAACAAGCCCCCTGGACGAAAAGCCAAAATCACCACCAAAACCCCAAACACCCAAGCATTAGTCCAGCGACTCGACAAATACTGATCGCTCAAAGACGAAAGCAACCCAATCAAAACCCCTCCTAACATCGCCCCCACAATATTGCCAATCCCTCCCAAAACTGCCGCCGTAAAAGCCCTCAAACCGGCCGTAAACCCCATCGTAAACACAATAGTATTGTTGTACAAACCCACCAGAATCCCAGCCGAACCCGCCAAAGCTCCCCCAATCAAAAAAGTCAGAGCAATAATCTGATCCACATTAATGCCCATAATTTTAGCAGCATCGCGGCTTTGAGCAGTTGCCCGCATCGCCTTTCCCAGACGAGTGTACTGGACAAAAACATGAAGCAAAACCATCAATACCACCGCCACCACCAACACAATTAAATCTTTAGTAGTAAATACAATACTCGTTTGAATTCCCAAAGCTTTGAGGATATCAACTCGCGGCAACAAATCCGGAAAGCTTTTCGGCGCAGCAGAATTAGAACCCATCACCGGAATAAAAGCTTTCAATCCTCCCCAAAACAGCCCCATATTTTGGAAAATAAAAGAAACTCCAATCGCTGAAATTAAAGGAGCCAAACGGGGAGCATTTCGCAAAGGTCGATAAGCGTATTTTTCTACAACAATATTCAGCGCAGCACAAAATACCGAACATACAATTAAAGCGACTAGCATCACCGGTATAGCAGTACCTAAAGATGCGCCATCTTGAATGCCAAAAGCCCCGAACACAGTTAGGGAAGCAAAAGCCCCCAACATATACAAATCGCCGTGAGCAAAATTGATTAACTCAATAATGCCATAAACCATCGTGTAACCCAAAGCAATAATTGCAATCAGCGCACCGTTGACAAGACCAACTAATAATTGTTGGATAAAAACTTCAGGACTGCTGACTATTTCTCCAAGGATTTTTGGCAAATCAAATCCTGCGATGGGACCTAATAGCAAAACTATATAAACTACACCTAGATATAAGAGAATACTTTTCCAGTTCTTCATGTTTTTGAGTAATTGGGAATTTGTAATTGCAAATTAGGAAGGCGAAATTGGGAAGGAAAAATTGGAAATTGGGGATTGGGAAATCAAACAACTTGAATGATTTTTCTCCCTTCTTCCCTCTTCCTTCTTCCTTCTTCCTCTTCCCTCTTCCTTCTAATTAATTATTCCGTCTTGAGCGCATTCACGAACTCCCACTTGCCACCTTTAACAACATTTCCTGACATTGTAGTCAAGCTCGTGTCGCCGTTGGTGTCAAAACTCCAAGTGCCGAGTACCCCGTTAAAATCTTTAGTTGCCAAGACAGCTTCGCGGATAGCAGCGCGGTCATTTTTGCAAACTTTATTAATTGCGCCGATCGCAACTTTAGCAGCTTCATAGGCGTAAGCTGCATAAGCTTCCGGTTCAGCATTATATTTTGCCTTGTAACTTTCGTACCACTTCGCACCGGCACCTGTCAATTCTTGAGGAGGCAAGCCGCCAAAAGTAGCGTAAATTCCTTGAGCATCTTTGCCAGCCGCGTCAATTAAAGCTTGGTCTTTAATGCCGTCGGGCCCCATGAACTTAACTGCATCAGCCGCCATCCCAACATTTCTCATGTCTTTAATTATTTGTCCGGCATTGCTCTGAGTAGTGCCACCGAAGTAAATCATGTCGGGATTTAAAGCTTTGATCTTATTCATTAACGCCTTATAGTCGCTAGCTTTAATATCAATTCCCTCTCTTCCGAGGACTTGAATTCCCAACTTTTTAGCAGTGGCTTCAAAAACATCAGCGATGCCTTTGCCGTAGAGTTCTTGGTCGTCGAGAATGTAGACTTTTTGCACACCTAAAGATTTCGCCCAGTTGCCAGCTACAGCCCCTTGAAGGTCGTCAGCGGGGACAACGCGAGTGAAATTGCGAGTGCCAGCAGGATAATAAACGTTGGGTTCTTTGGCTTCGCCTTTTCCTGGTTTAGTCAGCCCCGGATAAGTGTTGGCCGGACTGATCATGACGATGTTAGCTTGGTTGAGCACGGGAATGGAAAGTTTGGCGGCACCGGAGTTATAGTGACCGATGACGGCAACTACCGAACCGTCAGCGACGGCTTTGTTGGAGTTCGACGTTACTTGGGCCGGGTCCCATTTGCCGGCGGCGGCGGTGGCGTCATCGAAAACTTCGTATTGAATTTGGATTTTGCCGTCGCAAGCTTTGGAGTCGGTTTCGGCGAGGGCTTGTTGGATGCCGTTGACCATTGTTTGAGCTTGACCCAAGGCGCTGCCTGTCATCGGGAGCATGGAGACTATTTTGACAGTATTTGGGTCTCCGGGGCTGCTGACTGCGACGGGAGTGGCTGCGGGACTGGTTCCGGGGCTCCCTCCGGGAGTTGTGGCGGTGGGTGCTGGAGGATTTTGACAGCTAGCGCACAGAGAGGCTATTCCGGCGGCAAAAAGTAATTTTCGCAATCCTGCGGCGCCGAGATAGTGTGTTGAGTTGATTTTTGGGGGTGTGGCACTTTTGCCGCCTGACTTCTGGGAAAAGTTCATAGGTTGGTTCGTTTGTTGGTTGCGTTTTAGCATATTTCCACTCTCTAAGTCTGTAAGTCAAGAGTTAGCACAGATTTTCAACTTTTACGTGAACTCTTAAAGATACACCGCTGCAAGAAGCTTCTTCTCTCGTTCCCGTGAACTTCCTGGGAAGGCGTACCAGGCCAGGAAACGAGGGAGAGCCTCGGTCAATGGGTTTCCAGGATCTTCCGGGGAACCAGTTAAAACCTGTTCAACCAGTTAAAAACTAAAAGGGAAAGGAAAATACAGATTTCCTTTCCCTTTCTCAAAGCTCCAGCGTCAAATCAGCTTGATTGCGAAATCAAAGACGAATCCTTTTTTTCTTTTGAGCGATCGACTGAAAAATCTTCATAGTACGATCGCTCAGTATTCACATCCCACAAATCGTGCTTTTCCCCGAGAATATTTCTCACAGCCAGCATCCCCGTCAGCATGGAATGGTCTTGGTTGTTGTATCGGTGCATACCGTTGCGCCCGATCGTCTGCAAATTCTCAAATCCCTTCAAAAAACCTTCAAGTACCTGCAAGTGTCCTCGATATTCCCCATCATAAACTGGATAAGCTTTAAGTTGCCGTATGACAACTCCATCTTCCACCTCGGCAGTTGTTGCTAAACCCAAACCAACCAACTCGCGAGTTGCTAATTCGATAAGTTGCGCGTCCGACATTTCCCAAATCTCGTCGCCTACGCTACAGAAATATTCCATTCCTAAACAACTTTTGCTGACATCAGGAACTAAAGCGACGCTCCAATTCTTAAAGTTTTGAATTCGTCCAACTTTGGCTTCGGGAGAGTGAATGTAAATCCAGTTGTCAGGAAACAAATCCTTGCGATTGACAATCAGTGATACAATTAAAAAATCTCGATATTTGAGCGAGCGCGCCGCGTGCAGCACCTCTTCTGGTGGCTGCGGTTTCAGTCTTGCTACCAGTGCCGATATCGGCATACTCGTAATGAAATTATCCGCCGAATATTGAACTACTTCTCCGTTTTGCTCCGCAGTAATACTTTTAATCTTATTACCTTCACGCTCAAAGCTAATCACTTTAGTATCCAGATAAACTTTGCCGTCTTTATTCTCCACAGCTTCCGCGAATTTTTCCCACATCATCCCCGGCCCCAAAGCCGGATAATCAAACTCTTTGATTAATGTTTTAGTGTCGTTGCTGCCAAACAAAGCATTAATAATTGCAGTCGTCAGCGACAATCCTTTAATGCGCTGCGCCGCCCAATCTGCTTGAATTTCCGAACAAGGAATGCCCCAAACTTTTTCAGTGTAAGTCTTAAAAAATGTTTTATACAAGCGCTCGCCAAAACGATTGATCACCCACTGTTCAAAAGTTTTTTCTTCCGTAAGTGGCCAAATTCTCACTTTCAGATAACTCAAAATAATCAGCGTACTCTCAATTATGCCCAAATTAAAGAGAGTATTGAAGGCACTAATCGGATAGTTAAAAAATTTCCCTCGATAAAAAATTCGCGACAATCGTGGCACTTTAATAAACTCATTTCCCAGCACCTCTTGCCACAACTGCTGCACGGCTTCAACTTTAGTATAAAAGCGGTGGCCACCAATGTCGAAACGATAGCCTTTGTAGGTTTCGGTGCGAGCTATTCCCCCAACTTTATCACCTTTTTCTAGTACAACAGGGATGATGCCTTGCTTGACGAGCTCGTAGGCAGCAGTCAAGCCCGCAGGGCCTGCACCGACGATCGCAACAGGATAATGTTTCACTCAGCCTACCTCCAGCTTTTTTATCCAAACTATACAGTTATTTATAACTTGTCACAGTGATAGATGCACCCGTGAATACCCTGAGAAACGAGCGCTCGACCTGATGTTTAAGCACAATTTGCCTTGATTTATTGAGCGGATACCGGCAAGCTAACTTTGCCAGTCACAGGCTTTTTTTGGTATAAATAGCGACCAGTGCCGATCGCGAATGCCAGTCCGCTGTAAAAGTAAAAAAGCCAGTGCCAAGGAATTGTTTTTAGGGCAAATAGGATACCGTGTTTACGGTAAAAAAATCGGTAAAGTGGTGCATTAATTGCTACCAGCGGTATTGCCAGCAAACCAGCCAGTAGCAGAAAGCTCAGCGACCAGCACGTCCCCAAAATTGCCAGTAGCACTGCATAAGTTAAAATCACGCTGATGCGGTTTGAAACTTGCAAGTTGAGGTCGTTATTCAATTTGCGATCGCGCCAAATCAGTTCTGTCCAAGGCAGTGCTCGGTAGAAAAAGTCAGCTTTCACCATACCCATAGGTTTCCACCGCTTTAAATGCTTAACCTGCAATGTTTTGCACAGCCGAATGTTATAACCTGCTTGTTTCAAACGGTAGCCGAACTCAATATCTTCGATCGAAGCTTGGCGGTAACTCTCATTAAAGCCGCCCATCTGCAAAAAAATTTCCCGGCGAATCACTCCGCAAGCGCCCCAAAAAGTCGAAGCCTCTTCGTTACCTGTTTGGTGGACGTAGTGGTGCAGCAAGTTCCTGTACTGCGATAGAAAATCGGGATCTCCTGGAGCATCGTCGTAAGAGCCGATGAAAGCAGCTAAGTAGGGATTATTTTTGAACACCGAGATCGCATAGCCCACAGCTTCTGGACAAACAGCGACATCAGCATCCACAAAAAACAGAATATCTCCCTTTGCAGCTTGGGCACCCAAATTCCTTGCCCGCGCTGGCCCCCCGCATTCGGGAATCCTGATCACTTTGGCGCCGAATTCGTTGGCCAGACGCCAGGAACCGTCGCTTTCGCCATCTGCTACTACAATAATCTCGATCGGCCTGGGCACAGCTTGAGCCAGTTTTGACAAACAGGTGCGGAAGAAAGCGCCCCCGTTGTGGACTGGGATAATAACGGATACAGTGGGGTCGGCGGTAGAAATCATTACCTAAATTGTTTAAATTGCAGGGGCTAAAATTTGCTGGAATTTTATTGGTGCTACTTTACGAAGGGTAAAATCAGCTCTACTTTTTTATTTATAACTCGATTGCTGTTTGTCTTCAACTAGATTTTTTTCTGGTATTCTCGATTTGATTTTCCCCATTCTTACCTGTATTTTACGCCATATCTTGCTGAGACTGACCTTATGTAGACAACAGCTTTACAAAATCTTTAAATATATCATTGTTTGTGTAAACTTCGGAAAAAGCCCCAGCAGCAATTTGGTACGGCTGTGGTGCAATGCACAAGACTTTGATTTTATAAGTAAGCCCACCGTATAAAATCAAACATCGTTTATACGGGCACCCGGTAACTGTCAGGACTGGCCCGGTACAATTTCTTTTACAGACCTCATCCGCGAGTGACTCCTGCACCAAGTCTCGATCGCGACTGCGGACTCACTGCACATTTTATGACTTTTGGCAATATATTTAAAATATACGTCTTAAAATTTCCGACGCTGTACGATCGAGCTTTGGTAATTTGCTAACATACCCTTAGCCAGCTCCCTTTGAGTCAAAATTTTTACATAAACAAGTTTTTATATTACATGAACACCTCCCAAAACAATTTAAATCAGGCATTAGTTTCAGTCATCATACCAGCTTTCAACGCTGAAACTTTTATTGCTAGAACATTAGAATCTGTTTTATCTCAAACTTATCGAAACATAGAAGTTTTAGTAGTTGACGACGGCTCTACAGATACAACTGCCGAAATCGTCAAATCTTTTGCTCAAAAAGATAGCCGAGTCAGCTTATTCCAACAGTCAAATGCCGGCGTCGCCACCGCTCGCAACCTAGCCATTGCAAAATCAAAAGGCGAATATATTGCTCCCATCGATGCCGACGATATTTGGTATCTGCAAAACCTAGAAAAACAAGTCGAATGCTTAATTAAATCAGAACAATCCGTAGGAGTTGTCTATTCCTGGTCACTTGATATCAACGAAAAAGACTTACTCACAGGTTGATTTTACAACTCCACCATCGAAGGAGAAGTATACAAAGCTTTAGTTTATAAATAATTTATGGGTAATGCGAGTTCATCTCTGATCCGCCGCATTTGTTTCGAGAGAGTCGGTGGTTACAATTGCAAATTGAAAGCCGAAAACGCCCAAGGCTGCGAAGACTTGGAACTTTTTCTCCGCATCGCTGAACATTATCAATTTAAAGTAGTGCCAGAATTTTTAGTTGGCTACCGACAGATTCCCAGCAGTATGTCTTGCAACTATGCAGCAATGGCAAAATCTCACTCTCTAATTATGGCAGATGTCCGGGAGCGGCATCCTGAAATTCCTGCCAATATTTATCGCTGGTCTAGCAGCAGTTTTTATATATACAATTTAGCCGTTAAAAGCAACCGTAACGGCAACCATCGGAGTACATTATTTTGGCTGTATCGAGCTTTTAGAAAAGATTTATTAATGACACTTTTGCGCCACAATTTGTACCTGCTGTCAATATAAAATATATTAAAAATAATAGTTCCACCGCCAAGAGGATCAGGGTTAGATTTAAAACAAGCATCAGAATCGAGTGAAGGGACGACACTTGCTAAGATTGAGACGCGAACAAAAGTTCACAGAATACTGCCGTCGCAGGTATATGAAAGAATGCGGTTCAATAGTTTAGCCAATCGAAAATCTAAATAAACCCAACCTTGAAAAACCCGGTTTTTTGAAGAAACCGGGTTTTTGAAGAAGCTAGAGGGCGTTTAATTCTGCCTGGTTGATCGATCAAGAATCAGGAATGAGGGTTAAATAAAAGAATTTTAATTTTCCATTCTTTCTTCTTCCTTCTTCCTTCTCCCTTTTACTTAATCTCTCTAAGCGTGAGAAGCTGTAGCCGTTTGAGCTTTTGGTTGCTGGCCGTCTGGCGCCAGGGATTCGCCTTCAATAAACGAGCGCAACATCCAAGCCATTTGTTCGTGCTGTTCCATCAAACCCGTCAAAAAGTCTGCGGTTCCGTCATCCTTAAACTCTTCACCGCACTGTTCGACGTGTTGGCGGAGATTGCGAATAATCAGTTCGTGGTCGTCAACTAAACGCGAGACCATTTCCGTAGCCAAAGGCAAATCACCGATATGTTCTTTAATCGAGCCATACTTCAGAAAACCCTCAGCAGTACCAATTGGATAGCCACCTAAAGTTCTCACCCGTTCGGCCATAGCATCGATATTTACTGTTAACGCCTGATAGTGTTCTTCCCACAACTGGTGGAGCGATCTAAACTGCGGGCCCACTACATCCCAGTGATACTTTTTGGTTTTGATTAACAGCAGATAAGCATCTGCCAGGTCGTGATTCAATAGTTCGATAACGCCTGCACGCTGCTCGTCCGATAAGCCTATGTTTAACTTACGCATTGAAAATTGTTCCTTCAACTCTAACTTTACATTTATTAGAACAAATTTCGCCTGCCACTTACATCAACCCAGAGGACGATCGAAGACGATCGCACTTTAGTAAAATATCTGCTTTTCAGGTTAAAGTGATTGCAATATTGATACCCTTAGATAGATGCCATGAAACTTATTGTTCCGAAGCACCTTTGATTGGCGAACACAGCAATTGCCCGCAGGTGAACCCCCGCTCAATCCCGCTATAGAAAAAGGCTGCATTCTGATTGCCAGTAAAAATTAAGGAATTTATAAGGAATTTATGCCGAAATTAACCAACCTCCCACACACTTAATTGTGCGGGCTGCTTTCAATGACGGCATAAGAGATTTGCAATTAAATATAACCGCATTTATCCTAGAAAGCTAGGAAACAGATTTTCTGACATAAGCGGTGCTGACCTCTGTGATTGGGATGCTAGAAATGATATTGAGTCAAACCGTTAAATCGACGTTCCAGGATGCTACCAAGAAACAGACGCGCGATCGCCGTCTAAACTTTATGGCAAAAGTGGCGGAAGACCCAGATCAAATACAGCCGTGAAACCCTTGGCCCCATCTAGGAGACCGAAAGAGAGAACCTGTTTGCTCGCTTCACCTTCAGGAAGACTTGCGCGGCTGTGACCACCACAGCACTAAGCCGAACGTATCAACGGCAGTGTAGCGTTTTGGGTCCCCATGAAGGCTTTGTCAAACCCGACACTTGAACCATCGTTATGGCCACTGGTTAAACCTGGTTCTTAACGGAGGGCGCCTCCAGGACAGATAAAAAAACCAGTCCTCTGTGTTTGCGCGAAGGAGGAGATAGAGGGCATTGCAGTTTGTCCTATGTGGGGAATACGGGGTAAAGTAGCGGTAGGAAAGATTTATCCATACTTTTACTAACTGTGCTACTTTCATTGTTAGCTGTAAACCATCATGCGGGAAATCTGCCAGAGCGTGGAAACCATATTTCAACTGCTGTTAGACGAACTTAAAAAGTCCACTCGCGCGTCTGAGCAGAACTGCCAAGATGTAGCAGGGCGACTCGCAGCAGAAGTCAACAGGATATGCACTGAAAGCCAGCGGATTCAAGCCTCCGGAGATATAGAAGGTTCAGCCCAGAGCCTCGCTCAGCACCGCTTGCAACAATGCCTCCACTATTACAATTTAGGCTCCGGCCCCGGGCGAGTAGAATTGCACAGTACCCTCAGCGCGATCGTCTATCGCTACATCACCCCTCCGCAGGTGCAGTCTAGCTATCAGGCGCGAGTAGAACTGATCAAAGATTTTTTGCAAGGATTTTATCTCGAAGCTTTAAAGGCATTCCGGCGCGAAACCCAACTGCCACCTACCTACAGTCCCCGCACTCGCTTAGAACTAGCAGAGTACATGGCCTTTGTAGAGCGCTTCGGCAAGCGGCGCATTCCTTTACCTCGGAACCGCAGCCAGCAACTAATTATTTTACGGGCCCAAACGTTTTCCCAGCAGCAGCCCAAAGAAACCTCCGTAGATATGGAACAAGCCGCCGACGGAGGGGCTTCTGATTCCGACCAAACTTGGAATGACACCTCGGTGCACTCAGTGCGGGAAGCGATGGCCGGACAGGGTTCGGCGGCAATTCGTCCGCTAGGCGACGAGTCAGAATCTCTGCGGCAAAACGTGATTGACGAATTAGTGGGTTACTTGAAAGAGCGCAATCAACAAGACTGCGCCGATTACTTCGTGCTGCGCTTGCAAGACTTGCCGACTAATGAAATAGAGTCGCTTCTGGGCATAACTCCCCGCCAAAGAGATTATTTGCAGCAGCGCTTCAAGTACCATTTGCTCAGGTTCGCCATGTCGCACCGCTGGGAACTCGTTCACCAGTGGCTGGAAGCAGACTTAGATCGAAATTTGGGTTTGCTGCCTTCTCAGTGGCAGGCTTTTGGCGAGCAAATTGGTCCAGAGGGACAGCGTTTGCTAAAGTTGAAACAACAGGGTCTGTCAGAGTCAGCGATCGCCCAAACCCTGGGCAGCACGGTAGCCCAGGTACAGAAGCGGTGGTTTAAATTGCTGGAACTTGCGTGGGAATTGCGAAATCGTTCAGATTCCGGAGAAGGGGCATCTAGTGATGAATAACGAAACGAACAGGGATGCAGAGGCTTTCGATCGCCATTTTTTAGACTGGATATTGCAGGCGCCGATCGCGAATACCTCTAACGAAGATGAGGAAAACCTCAATCCATCCCCTCGCTCAGAAGAGTGGGGCGACACAGACGACAATTCCGGGGTGGAATACTGGGAATGGGACGAACCAGACCCGCTGGACTATCAAGTGGGGGCGCACAGCAATGCACCCGCACAACCGCTGACAATTGGAGAAATACCGACCGTGCAAGACCGTTTTCAGACCTTGTTAAAAGAAAGGCTTAGAGCCGAAATTGAATCTAACCCGCCGCTGTTCCCCTGGGAAACAGAATTCAAAAGCTACGACCACGATTATCCAGACGATGTAGCCCCGCAATGGGTTCCCCCCCTACACCTCTGGACTCCCCAACTACAAAATATCAGATGGGGCCGCCTGCCAATTCCGATCGCCCAAGGGGTTTTTGCTCAACTGCTAGAACCTTGTCAGGAACTGGTAATGTCGTCGCTGCGGCAAGGCTCAAAGTTAGTTCGCGCTGTAGATGGCTTATTTCCGGGCCAGTCTCAGGAACTCAACGAATTAGCTGGTTTAGTGCTCCGAGGTTCTTTGCGGGGACTTCTAGATTTAGAAGATTTCCCGAATTACGAAGCAGCCAGTACCGATCAACAAATGGTGCTGTCGCTGTTGGCGGCTAAGGAAATCATTGAGTCTCTAACTCTCGATTGTCCTGTGAATCAGCCGCCGGTTTCGCGGGAGTGGCTGACTGGTTTGGGTGCGCTGACTCTGGAGGCTCAATACCTCTCGAACCCCAACAGAGAACAGCCAATGCCCTGTTTAAGAGTTGAGTGCCAATTTCCGGGGGCAGGAAGTTTGGAACTCAGGGGAGGAGATGCCGAAGCAACTGCACATCGTCCGAATTCCGGGCATTTAAGTGTGGAGTTGTTTGACCCACAACCTAACAAGACTTATGCCCTAGAAGTTCGATTCCAAAACTTCGAGACCAGACCTTTGATGTTTGCTATTCGTCCAATTTGGACAGGACAAGATAGCAATTAGAAAGGTCTATTTAGAGTAAATAATTTAGGTTTTTACTCTCGGGTTTGACCTCACACAAAAACAGATGCAATCCCTCGACTTCGGTCGTGGAAAGCGAAAAAATTTAGATCTTAGTTCAAGCCCCCAGATTCATCGGTGGAGTAAATCTAAAATCTAAAATCTACAATCTACAATCTACTGCTCGTTGACTTGGATGGGTGCACATGACAACTGATAACCTGCGAAATATACCTGTTTTGGGTAAGCTGTGGGAGCAGATTGAGGCCATGCCTCCGCCGGTGATTGAGGATTCTTTACTGCTGCGAATCCTAGTTCAGTTGTTGGTAATTGTGGGAATTGTGGCTACTGACGTTGCTGCTGAAGAACCCCTGAACCTGTGGGCTGTGCCTGTTAGTATTGTGGGAGCAACTTGGAGTTGGTACCGCCGCCGCGATCGCAATGTAGCTGCTAAGTTCTGCATAGCTATTGGAATGCTGGTGGCGCTGTTCGCTTTTTTTAGCCGCTTGGTGGGAGAATTAAATGATACGCGGTTAGTTTTGGCGCAACTGTTAATCCAACTTCAAGTGCTGCACAGTTTCGATTTGCCTCGCCGCAAGGATTTAGGCTATTCGATGGTAATCGGGCTAATTTTGTTAGGGGTAGCAGCGACTCTCAGCCAAACCTTGACTTTTGCGCCGCTATTGTTGGTGTTTTTGGCTTTAGCGCTTCCGACTTTGGTTTTGGATTATCGATCGCGTTTGGGATTTGTGAAGCCAGAAGCCCTTGGCCAAAAAGCACAAGGTAAAGGGAAAAATGAAAGCCTGTCGCTATTTGCTGCTACTTTATCCCCAAAGTATTTTGGTTGGCTGCTGCTGATAACTGTCGGGTTGGGGCTGACTATTTTTGCGTTTTTGCCGCGCCTCCCTGGCTATCAGTTGCGGACTTTTCCGGTGAGTGCTCCTATTGAATATCAGGGGGAGTTTGACTCGCGCAGCATTCTAAATCCGGGGTATGTCAGAGGGGGAAATCAAAAAGGAACTGGCGGAGGAAGGGGGAGAAACCCAGACTCTGGGCCAGGAGAGGTGGACTCTACTTTTTATTACGGTTTCAACCAGCGCATCAATCAAAATTTGCGCGGGGAAATGAAACCTGAAGTGGTGATGCGGGTGCGATCGCAGGCTGCGGGTTTTTGGCGGGTGTTGGGATTCGACAAATACACCGGTCAGGGTTGGGAAATTTCTCGCAACGAACAAGCTCAAAAGCTGACTCGACCTAGGTGGTCTTATCAATTTTATCTGAATCCTTTTCCCAATGCGCCTCGGACTCAAGAGGTGATTCAAAGTTATACTATTGTTGCTCCATTGCCGAATTTGATTCCGGCTTTAAACAAGCCGAAGGAGCTTTATTTTCCGAGTCCAGAGGCGGCGATTGATGCGGAGGGGGGTTTGCGAGCGCCTGCGGAATTGGGAGAGGGTGTGACTTATACAGTTATTTCTAATGTGCCTTTTCGCGATCGCTCTGTGTTGGGGAAAACTGGTACTAATTACCCGAAAAATATTCGCAACTTCTATTTGGATGTGCCGCCGGAAATTGCCCAGAAGGTGCGAGAAAAAACAGAAGAAATATTGGCGGCCAGAACTAGAGTATCTCAGTCGGACAGACCGATCGATTCTCCTTACGAAAAAGCTTTGTATTTGGCTCAATATTTAAAGCAAAATCCGAATTACAAAATAGAAAAAGCTTTGCCTTACTTAGAAGAAGGTGAAGATTTAGTCGAGGCTTTTCTGTTTGGCTATAAAAACACCCAGG
Organism: Microcoleus sp. Pol7_B2; assembly: GCF_036701035.1. Classification (NCBI taxonomy): domain Bacteria; kingdom Bacillati; phylum Cyanobacteriota; class Cyanophyceae; order Oscillatoriales; family Microcoleaceae; genus Microcoleus; species Microcoleus sp. Pol7_B2. The sequence continues at coordinate 26,034 of NZ_JAUBQB010000086.1, forward strand.
ACGGCAAAAAAGTTACAGGTGGATATCCCGACCACTTTTCGACGGTACTGACAATTATGCTGAGGTCGATCGGGATTCCGGCGCGACTGGCGGGGGGTTTCGATACGGGGGAATTTAACCCGTTTACTGGTTACTATGTTGTGAAAAATACCGATGCTTTCTTGATGACGGAGGTATATTTTCCCAATAATGGCTGGTTTGGTTTTAATCCTATTCCCGGTTATCCGCTGATTCCGGCTTCGGTAGAAGACAACCAGACTTTTAGTGCGATCGAATCGTTTTGGAAGTGGATCGCGGGTTGGCTACCGACTCCTCTCAGAAGCGGGCTGGATTCAGTTATAGGTTTTGTAATTGGCTGGATAACTTTGATTGTGGGCTGGTTTCTGGGACAGTTTGCTAAGGGTTGGGTGGGGTTATTTACTGGCTTGATTGCTGCGATCGCCTTTGGCTTTATTGGCTGGTTAATTTGGCAAGTGTGGCGCAAGTGGCGCCACCGCCGCTGGCTGGCGAAGTTGCCGCCGGTGGAGGGGGTTTATCAGGAAATGCTGAAGGATTTGGCGAGTAGGGGATTTGCCAAGCAGAAAGCTCAAACGCCTTTGGAGTATGCTGAGGCTATGCGCGGCAATCATGCAACTGATGAAGCTGAGGTGATTGATGAAGTTTCACAAGCTTACGTGCGGTGGAAGTATGGCGGGGAAGCGGGTAATTTGAACCAGTTGCGGCGGTTGGTGGAAAATTTGAGGCGATCGCACTTGAAGAAACTCAAAAAGTTAAGATAGAAATCGGCGATGGAAAGAGACTGTTGGCGAATTAAAAAAGGGTGAAGCCAAACATCCCATAATCAGGGAAAAAAAACTCTGATGAGCCAGAGGGAAAAAGATCAAAAAAACTAGAGACACGGGTCAAGCCAATCGGAATGTTACGCCAAAACGCCCACATTCTTGAAATATTCATAGCGGCAGCAGTCACAATATGTTGTAGACGAGTTTTGGCAAGACCCATGTAATATCAAATCCGGCTGCGCCGGAATGATATCAAATCCTTGCTTCATTCGTCGGGCGTAAAGTCGAATCCCGAGGCCAACAAATAATTCGCGCAATTTTCATTTTTTTGACTCACAGTCAACAGTCAACAGTCAACAATTACGGACGGTGCAACCGGAATCCATATAATACCCATCTCTTGTGAAATTTATCCGGCTTTAAAAACTTTAGAAATTCTTAAAGTTTTGATTTAATCTGCTTAAATGGGGTTAAAGTTAAAAATTTTAAGAAATTTTTTTTAGTTATTTAGTAATGCACAAATCCACCTTTTTGTCAAATTAATTTATAGTCATTTCAAATAAGTATGAGACACTCTTTCTGCACAATAAGCACGAATAACTTCATCAAGAGATGTGC
>NZ_JAUBQB010000172.1:0-1203 GCF_036701035.1 Microcoleus sp. Pol7_B2
GAACAAAAGTTAGCGCCGGCGGCAGCTTTGAGGGCGGCGCAGATGGAAATGATGCACCAAGAAAAATGGAAATCTCCCTATTATTGGGCGGCTTTTACCTTGCAAGGCGAGTGGAAATGATAGAGCGGACATAATATCACTTCTTCCTGCCTTTACACTAAGCGATCTAGTGATTAAAATTGACAAAAATACAAAAGGGGTGGCTATGTTCGATCGCACTCAATGGTTTTTGGCTGGAATGTCGATCGCATTTTCGGTTCAGCTAAGTCAGCCAGTGGCAGCAGCCGTGCCCGTTGGTAAAGTCGTACAAACAGCACAAACTAACAGTAGCGAGGCTGCTGCAAAAGCTTTCAAAGAAGGAGCACAACTGTACCAGCAAGGAACGGCGAAAGCAAAAAGAAGTGCGATCGTCAAATTAGAAGAAGCATTAAAAATGTATCGGCAAGCAGGCGACAATAGAGGGCAAGCACTTAGCCTCCTTGGTCTTGGCAGAGTCTACTCAGATTTTGGAGAAAACCAGAAAGCGCTAGAGTATTTGGACCAGTCCCTTCCCCTGATTCGGGCAGTGGGAGATCGCAGTGGGGAAGCTGTCACCCTCAACAACATCGGCAGTGTCTACTCAGAATTGGGAGAAAAACAGAAAGCCCTAGAGTATTACAGCCAGTCGCTTCCCCTGAGTCGGGCAACCGGCGATCGGGGCGAGGAAGCTAATACCCTCACCAACATCGGCGGTGTCTACTCTCAATTGGGAGAAAAGCAGAAAGCGCTAGAGTATTTCGGCCAGTCCCTTCCCCTGAGACGGGCAGTAGGCGATCGCGGTGGGGAAGCTGTTACCCTCAACCACATCGGCAGTGTCTACGAAGATTTGGGAGAAAAACAGAAAGCCCTAGAGTATTACAGCCAGTCGCTTCCCCTGAGACGGGCAGTAGGCGATCGCGGTGGGGAAGCTGCTACCCTCAACAACATCGGCAGTGTCTACGCAGATTGGGGAGAAAAACAGAAAGCCCTAGAGTATTACAGCCAGTCGCTTCCCCTATATCGGGCAGTAGGCAATCGCAGCGGGGAAGCTACCACCCTCAACAACATCGGCCTAGTCTACGCAGATTTGGGAGAAAAACAGAAAGCACTAGAGTATTACAGCCAGTCGCTTCCCCTATATCGGGCAGTAGGCAATCGCAGCGGGGAAGCTACCACCCTCAACAA
>NZ_JAUBQB010000172.1:1303-2605 GCF_036701035.1 Microcoleus sp. Pol7_B2
CATCGGCGGTGTCTACGATAAATTGGGAGAAAAACAGAAAGCGCTAGAGTATTACAGCCAGTCGCTTCCCCTATTGCGGGCAGTGGGCGATCGCGGCCGGGAAGCTATCTCCCTCAACAACATCGGCGGTGTCTACGCAGATTTGGGAGAACAACAGAAAGCACTAGAGTATTACAGCCAGTCGCTTCCCCTATATCGGGCAGTAGGCGATCGCGGCGGGGAAGCTATCACCCTCAACAACATCGGCTTAGGATACTCAGAATTGGGAGAAAAACAGAAAGCGCTAGAGTATTACAGCCAGTCGCTTCCCCTGAGACGTGCAGTAGGCGATCGTGGCGGGGAAGCTATCACCCTCAACAACATCGGCTTAGGATACTCAGAATTGGGAGAAAAACAGAAAGCGCTAGAGTATTACAGCCAGTCCCTTCCCCTGAGGCGGGCAGTAGGCGATCGCGCTGGAGAAGCTCTCACGCTTTACAACATAGGTTATACCAAACGCGACCTAAACAATCTTACCGAAGCCCTCAACGACATTGAATCCTCTCTCAAAATCATCGAAAACCTCCGCACCAAAATTGCCAGCCCCGAACTCCGCAGCTCGTACTTTGCCACAGTCCAGGACTATTACGAATTCTACATCGATTTGTTAATGCAACTGCATAAAACTAATCCTAAATCCGGCTATGATACAAAAGCCTTAGAAGCCAGCGAACGTTCGAGGGCCCGCAGCCTCCTCGAACTCCTTCAAGAAAGTAACGCCAACATTCGCGAAGGTATTTCCCCCGAGTTACTGCAACAAGAAAAGAGCCTGCAACAGCAACTCGATGCTATAGAAAAGCAGCGCATCGAAACAATCAGTACCCCCAATCCCAACGCAACTAAAATCGATGAAATCGACAAACAGCGCCTCGCACTTTTGCAACAATATCAGCAAATTCAAGCCCAAATTCGTACCGCCAGCCCCCGCTACGCTGCCCTCACCCAACCCCAACCTTTAACGCTACCAGAAATTCAGAAACAGATTCTCGATGAAAACACGATTTTATTGCAGTATTCCCTTGGCAAAGACCGCAGTTATTTGTGGGTTGTGACATCAACAGGACTAACTACCTATGAATTACCAAAACAGGTTGATATTGAAACAGCAGCTAAGGACTTCCTAGAGATAATAACTAGCCCAATCCAGAGAGATATTCCCCAACAAGTTGCCCAAGCAAGTGCCAACCTGGGTCAAGTGATTTTACAACCCGCAGCAGCCCAATTAGGCAATAAACGCTTATTAATTGTTCCCGACGGCGTGCT
>NZ_JAUBQB010000087.1:0-19909 GCF_036701035.1 Microcoleus sp. Pol7_B2
CGAGCGAATAAGCTTTCATTTTTTCTGCTGATGTACTGAATGTAGTGTACCACATTTACATGGAATTTGCTGTATATCTTCAATATTAATTGCTTTGCAAAGCTGAAAGATTTGAAGCTCTTGAAATATGGGTCTACCTAACTGTTTTTCAAAAAGCCTTTTCTTTGCTTTAGGAAGAACTATATAGCAAGGACAATCAGGAGCGTTATATGCCAACAGCCCACGTTTTAAACAAAGTGAAAGGTCTGCCATTCGCAGCAAACCTGAGTAAATCATCGTAGTGCATTCCACCTCAAAAGCTGCTTCAATTTGCTAATTTTTTTTGGAAACTAAATAACATCTATGAGCTGAATAATTTTCTCAATTTTTCGAGGAAAATCTTGAGGCACTATTAAAGGAAAGTTCTTTGAGCTAAGTTTTCCTAGTTGTTGATTTTTATATTTGTTTAGATGGTCATTTCTAGCAATCCATACTGTAAAACCCAAACTTTTTCCCAGCTCAGCTAATATGCCCTGTATTTTTGTGTGCTTAGAAATATTAGCGTCAGAAGTCTCTTCATTTGTGTGCTTAGAAATATTAGCGTCAGAAGTCTCTCCATATGTAAAATTTAACTTTAGCTGAGTCCCACTGGTGTTTGTTGCTCTCGGTTCAGAGATGGTTAATTCTAGATTTACATTGGTGAGGTAAGCTTCTGTAAAATTCGCCTGGTTTATATATGCTCTTTCAAGATTTGCATCTGTGAGATCCGCTGCTATGAGGTGGGCCCTTTGGAGATTCGCGGATTGAAGATTGGCTTCTGTTAAATCAGCATCACTTAAATCAGCACCGCTTAAATCCGCACCGCTTAAATCCGCACCACATAACCTAGCACTACTCAAATCAGCGCCAGATAAATCAGTGTCCGAGAAATCAGCACGACATAAGTTAGCACCGCTTAAATTAGCGCCACACAAGCTAGCACCACTCAAATAAGTGAGAGACAAATCAGCGCCCGACAAATCAGTATTCGACAAATTAGCATCACATAAATTAGCACCTCTCAAGTAAGCACCAGACATATCAGTGTCGCACAAATCAGCACCGCTTAAATTAGCACCACTCAAATCAGTCTCCCACAAATTAGCACCGCTTAAATTAGCACAAGTAAAATTAGCACGACTCAAATCGGTATTGCTTAAATTAGCACCGCTTAAATTAGCACGCTTCAAATTAGCACCACTCAAATCGGTATCGCTTAAGTAAATACCCGAGAAATCCCTTTTTCCTGTTTGGTAATGATTTAAAAGTTCCTGAGTATCCATATCGTGAGCCTCTACAACCAAATCAAAAATTATCAATATTAATTTAATGTCGGCAGACTTCCAGCAGCGATAGCACTAAGTTGTTACAGTTTAGCACTTGTACGATGCGTCAGGGAAAATAAATCTCCAATTTGAGAATAGGACTTGCCATGAGGCAGTGTTATCGAACCTTTAGCTAACGAGACCGAGCTTCAATAGCAAAATTAGCCATTTTAACCAGTTTAATCACAAGCTTAGATGTAGGGTGCATCAAATTGAGAGTAATTTTAGATGAAAGAATAATTTTACTTATGACAGACCCTACATCTTACAAATGCGATGACCCTACCTTCTCACTGGCTGAAATCCCTGCACAAAACTCACCCAGCGTGGTACTTTATCACCTGTAATATCTAGGATGGGAATGTTGAAACTTCTGACAGCAGGGCGACCGACTTCACCAGCCGAAAAAGTCACATTCGTAGGTTCCGACTTACCTAAACCATAGGCACTAGCTATTTGATTAGCAAGTCGGCAGGTTATTACAAAACTTCCCATATTAATCCTGCCACCTCCAGCCTCGTAATTCCAAGTAATACCGGGTGTTAAATTTTCTTGTTGACACATAAAGTGGGTGACTTCAAACATTTTGGCAATGTGAACGTCATATCGCCTTAAGCGTCCTCCATACGCCGATGCTGTGGTATCGCTTTCTGGTACTACAATCGATCCAAATCCTTCGTCAAGACCAAGCTTCATCGGCAGCGCTGTGGAACTTGTAAGCGGTTGACTCGCTTGAGGTTGTACGCGGGTTGGTGACATCTGTATTGGTTTGACAAATTGACTATTAGCGCGAATAAAACAACCTTGCGCCGCACCAGCAGTGTAGGTTTTTCCTACAAAAAGCCAAGGTAAACCCCTGGTATCACGGAAAGTAACACCAGCATTACCAGGAAAGCTTTCAAAACGCTGTCCCTGTTTTAAAACACCAACTACAGACCAATTAAAAACATCAAATGGAGTGCGGTTGTCAACACGCATAAATTCTTCAAAAGAATAATTCATGCGACAATTTAACCCCTTTGGGTCTGAGTCTACTACTTCCCAATAAGTATGATAAGTTCTTCCTATATAATCCCCTTGATTATTAGGACTTGGGAGAGGTGCAGTAGAACCCAGTTTAGCTGTTCCTAATACCAGCAGAGTTGCAAGAGTAATGGTTTTTAATTCTTTTAACATGGGTATCACTTTTTAAACACTACATTTATTGGCAATCAAAGTGCGAGCGCACTTCTTGAACAATCTCGACCACACCCTCATGGGATGAAAAGCCGACTTACACCCATATAGCCATTAATACCAAGCACAATCTTTATTAGACTCTCAACACAACGTTCTCGATATTCCCAATCATTCAGTAATCTATCAGCGTTTCCAATCGTAATCACAGGTAATGAATTAGGAGTATTTTCTTCGCGCATTACTTGTTCTAAGGAATCCTTGCCTTTCATACTGCGATTAGCTGTGAGCACAATCATCTGATTTTCTTGAGCAAGTCGCCCAACTACTCGGTCATCGCTATAAATGGGCAATTCCATTTGTGCAAATGTGACAAAACGAATTGGGATGATATCAAGCCAACCTTGATTAGCAATAGAGCCCAACAAAATTATGGCGTGTCCATTGAGATTATGATCTATCAAAAAAATCATGCTTTAGCCTCACGTTTTGCCTTAGCCGCTCGAAGCTTTTCCCATGCAGCTTCCGTTCCGGGTCTTGGTGGTTGGGCGGCAATTCTAGCAATCAGAGCGCGATTTTTTTCTTCGTAGTACAACCGCAGTTCCTCAGCTTCCTTAAGAACCCTTTGATACTCAGCTTCAACATCAGCGCGATTTGCCTCAATAATATAAGCTAAAGCCGCATTAATTTGTTCCTCTGTAAGGTCAAACAATCCCCTGATAAACTTAGGCGCATATTGAGCCGTTACATAGTCCATGATGTCGTAGATAGTCATGCGCGTACATGGGAGGGTCAATCCTTTTTATGTACGGATGATAGCTGTTTTTTCGTTAGATATGTTTGTCATGCTTATCGCCTCCTAGAAGTTATCTTTATATGACTAGCTTATTACTTGGAATTTTGAGATGAATTAACTCTACTATAGTTTGCGAGCACTCTCTTAGGACGATAGCGGGAATTACGCGATCAATCCTTCCACAAATAAACGTATTAACCAATTAGTGAATTTTAATGCGACATCTGTGTGAGGACGCAAAGCTTGACTTGTAATTGCCTTTCCCAAAGGATAACCAGGTTCATCATGCCAAGCAAGATATGTATGAATCACTGCTTTACTACGATGAACTTCTTTGAATGTTGTTACTTTACTATCCTGTGCCTGTTCAACACATTCTCGTGCAAATGTCAAAGATGCTGGTTCTGCAAGTTCAGCACAAAAGTCTTCTAACATACCAGAATCTTGATTATTAGGCATCAGCCAAAACCCCAGTTTAGGTTCATCTGAAGAAGTCTCGACTACCGTTCCATCAGCATCAGGTTTGTTCGGTAACGTATAGTTGTAATGTTGTAACTTGCCTTTTATAATTTGCCATCTGCCTTCAAGAGAAGGCTTGTCCGCATCAAGCATAACTCCTATTACTTGAGGAGGATTAGGACGTATAATCAGCGCATTTAGTCGCTTCAAAACCCCGATATCTGAACCGCATTGATAGATACCGAAAGTCTTAGGAACATTATGAGCTTTGCATAAAGCCATCACCACATGGCAATCATTATCTCCTTCAACAAGTAAAACTCTATCGGTATCTTGCTTGCAAACACTATCCTTATCAGACACTTCGCTTGTATTACTCATCGTACTTCAACATCCATGTCAATAGAATCACTCAGGCTCTCAGATGTATATTCTGTTGCTTTTACGGATTCATTTTTGGCATCCAATCTGAAGAAAGCACCAAGGGTAGGATAGTTATTCCAGGCTTGGTAGAAACCCTTAATACAATCGCGGCTGTGAGTTGTTGCAAAAATTTGAACATTAAGTCTCTCCGATATCTGAAAAACAATATCCCAAACTTTCGGTTGCACGCTCCAGTGCAATCCATTTTCAAATTCATCAATTAATAGAAGTCCGTTTCGAGCATTGACAAGTGCAACAATTATATGAAACAAACGAGTCATACCATCTCCCATGCTCTTGAGAGGTAATGGTTCGTCTATGCCTTTAATTTTTACTAAAGGAACACGGTTGTCACTTGCAGTACCTCTACTAACGTCCTCTACAAAAGCGACTCCAGTAACTCGATCGTCAATTAAACGAAGCGCAGAAATAACCTCCGACTCTAAATCTGTCAAGCTCGTTAAATCCCAAAGAGCAGCTAATTTTCGATTAGGCATATTGGCTGTAGAAACAATCTGCCATGTGTATTTAAACTCTGATTCCTGCCTTTCATAAAAAATTCTAGAGCTACGTCGAATATCTCTGATATTTCTATCTAATCTGAAAATCCTTCTAGTTTTTTCGCCTTCTTCTGCTACGAGAAAAACTTCAACATTAGATATATCTTCGTCAAACTCCACATCAGAGATGCGAATTTTCCTGATTGTGCCTTCGTCATCATTTTTATTCTGATATGCGCCAGCGCCGATCCGGAGTTTTATGTTTGAAGAAACTTCTCCAAGAGAAATCCCATCTCCTCCTATACTGGGCAATTTATGCCCAAAGAATAGATGCCGCACAGGATTACTGATAAAATTTTGGGAATGTGGCTGAGCTTCGCTAAACCAAGTCTCTTGCCTAGACTCTACAAGCTCAAGCATGACGGTAGCAGAAGCGTTGCTGGCATATAGTTCTACTGCTTCCAGAAATGTACTCTTTCCTGAATTATTTTTGCCAACAATCAGGTTGACACGACCCAGATTTTTAACTTCAAGGTGTGGAAATAGCCTAAAGTTGTGTATCTGAAATGAATCGAGCATACAAGATTCCTATAAGTTTTTATAACTAGCTTATATCATATTTGCTTAAAAAGCCAGTTTTTGAAATAACTCCGCAATCGGAAGAGTAAAGCGGGGGACGATTTCTTCGCCATCAAAGGAATCAGCGGACTTGAGCCGGCGATCAGGATCTTGGGACGATCGATACACCAACACATAATGTTCTTTAGGATGAATCACCCAAACTACACGCGCTCCATTTTCAACATAGTCTACGAGTTTGTCGTGAATTTCTGCCAATATCTTGCTAAGAAAAAGGATTTCTACTCGCAGTACGCTCTGGTTTCCCTAAACCATAAGTATTAGCAATATCGCTAGCCAACTGACAGTTTATTCTGAATTGCCCCATGTCAATTTTACCATTCCCGGCGCGGTAATACCAAGTTCTACCGCCAGCGTTGGGTATCTCCTGACAGTCCGAATATGTCACCTCAAACATCTTGGCGATATGCACGTCATAGAGGCGCAACTGACCCCCATAAGCAGATTTTGTGGTATTGGTTTCTGACACCGTAACGGTATAAGTTCCTCCGCTCAAGTTCAAGATAATCTTCAAGGGAAATACTCAAGACTCGTCGAAAGTCGGCGGCACGGCGACCCAGATTAAAGTAATTAACACACCGGCAGTTAGCTGCACTCACCAAACGTTTAAAGAACAAGTGCTCGGAGGTGGCGAGTTTGGCACGACGCAAACTATTACCACGCTCGATCGAGATGCGGCAACTCCCCTGCTGCAAGTCTCTTAGGCAAGAACGGCATTGATTATGCCACATTCGCTCAAGTAGTCAATCAGAGAACGGTGCGCGTTGTTCCAGTCAACAGTGCGACGCCGGATGCGGGTAATTATCCTTACAAGCGGCAGTTGTACTACGCCTACAAAAATCCTCCTAGCCAAGCAGTTAAGGATTTCTTGGGCTATGCGACTTCTTCGGAAGGACAAAAAGCTATGCTGGCCAGAAATTGAGCCTTTGCAAACCTCCGACATTCAGTGAAATAGTCCACCAGACTGAAGTCTGGCGCTACACAAGCTTGCGTCCGCGCCGGCGGACTTCTTCTTTAACCCACGTAGGTGGGTTTTGTGTGTGTAGACGCGGTTTCCAAGCGCAGGCAACCCTACAAACCTCAAAATACTATTCATTTGTCATTGCTGAACTGATACGCTAATATTCGATGTAATTTAAAATTTAAGGTTTTTCTGTGAGCAAAAGTCGCGAACCCGTCGAAAGTTTACTTCTCTACTATTTATTCAAATGGTCAATTGTCAGCCCGATGCTGCACCTTTACTTTCGAGGCCGCATCTACGGTGCAGAAAATGTTCCGACAGAAGGGCCTGTGGTAGTAGTCAGCAATCACGCCAGCGATTTTGACCCGCCGATTTTGTCGAATTGCATGAGGCGGCCTGTGGCATTTATGGCAAAGGAAGAGTTATTTAAAGTTCCTATTTTGAAGCAGGCAATTACGCTTTACGGTGCTTACCCAGTCAAGCGGGAAAGTGCCGATCGCAGTGCCATTCGATCGGCTATCCAATCTTTGGAAAATGGCTGGGCGACGGGTGTATTTTTGCAGGGAACTCGCACGCCAGATGGCAGAATTACTGAACCGAAATTAGGTGCTGCGCTGATAGCTGCTAAGGCAAAAGCGCCGCTGTTACCTGTTAGTTTGTGGGGAACTCACGCGATTTCGTCGAAAGGTTCGGGAATTCCGCGTCCGGTGCCGCTGACGGTGCGAATTGGCAAGCTAATTGAAGCGCCCGGTTCCTCGGATCGCGAGGAGTTGCAAGCGTTGACTCAAAGATGTGCGATCGAGATTAATGCCATGCACGATTTGGGTCGCTGATTTTATAACTTTTGTTGCTGTTTTCAGGTTATATCTACAGATAGATGAATGCTGAAGATAAACATCGAAAAATATCAATATAAGTGATTGAAAACAAGCGCAATAATTAGGCTTGAATTTGAGTTTAATTGGACAGGAGATAAGAAGAAAGATATGGTAACAAGCAATCAAACCCGCGCGTTGGGATTGTTTTCTAACCGCGAAGATGCGGAGCAAGCTCTGACAGAATTGAAATCTTCCGGGTTTCCAATGGATAAAGTTTCGGTTGTTGCTAGGGATGCAGGCGAGTCTATAGGCGAGACTGAAACGATCGCTCAGGTGGGCGATAAAAATCTAGACACAGGAGCAGGAGTGGTAGCAGACACTCTGACAAATAGTGCTTTAGCCACCGTGCTAGTGGGTCTCGGAAGTTTAGCTATTCCCGGAATCGGGCCGATGATTGCAGCGGGCACTTTGGGCGCCTCACTGGTGGCTAGCGTAGCAAGCACTGGCGTCTCGGCGGCGGCTTTCGGTGGAGTGGTGAAGGCCTTGACTGACTTGGGAATTCCCGAAGAAACAGCTAGAATTTACACCGATCGCCTGCGGGCAGGCGATTATTTGGTGGTAGTAGATGGCGCTGAGGATGATATTAGTCGGGCTCAAGGGATTTTCAGCAGTCGGGGCATTCAAAATTGGGGCGTTTTTTAAACAAGAATTGTGCACCGAGTCTATCCCTAGGGCGATGCACACCTCACCATTGGTGAGAACAGTCCGCTCAAATTTAGTACCAGACTTTTCGGTGAAAATTAGCGCATCGATCCCCCCTAACTAAAAAAGGGGGGAACCGGAAACGGTGTTTCGTCCCCCGGGAAGGGTATTGAGATTCGACTAAAACCGCGATTCTAGACGCGGTTTTAGTCTGAACTGGACATTCATTCATTGCCCACGCGCTCCCTACAGGTAAATTATTGATTTTTATCGCTCATCTTTTGATGCTGAGGCGGTGACATAAGCGACAGCTAAAGGCGAAATTTTTTCTGTAACTGCTGCGATAACTTGGCGATCGAAGTCAGTCCAAACTCTGGGGCGATCGAACATACAAGGCTGCAAAACCCCCCACAATAAGCCGTCAGCACAAAGGTGAGCGTGAATCAAAGCTCGATGTCCGAACTCTTTTGCCTCAAAATTTTTGTTGACAACTTCAGGATTTGCTGTTTCAACATCCTCAACAAAAATCGAAGGTTCAGTTCGCAAAGCTGCTGCAAACAAAGGGTCTTCTTCCCCTAAAGATTCCGGTTCTTTTTTCCATTCTGCGTCCCAAACCTCTGGAATGTTCGAGTTGTGACGCCAGCAGTAAGGTACTCTGCCCATTTGCGTTTCAGGATTGCGGAGGTAGAGAAAGACCCGATCGCAATTTAACACCTCCCCTAAAGCCGGCACCAAAGCCGAAAAAACAGCATCCGGCGTTTTGCTGTCACTCAAAATTTGCTCTAGAACTTGTGGCAGAATTTGGTCGGTCATTAACTTTAGCTTTTGAAGTTCATCTACTAATTTTAAACTACTCCTTCTTTTCTCTTCTCTCCTTTTACCCATTTGTTATCAGCGTCTCCCCGATGTCTTAAATCGCTATAGAAGACAAGTTTTAAAACCAGAGGGAATGGGAAAAAATTTAAAACTTGCTCAATGCTTTCCTTTGTTTATTCAATTCTGGCTTGGCTGAAGTTAGCACCCGTATAACCGGTTGTCAGCCAAAGAATAGCCCTAGCGCCGTCGCGAATAGCTTTTTCCACCGGTTCGGGGGTTCGCCCAGACGGAACTGCCACAGGCTTAAAGGTAATGCCTCGACTGCCGAGTACGATTTCGCCGATAATCTGAGCTCGCCGCATATGATCGTCAGAAGTGATCAGATACACGCTCTCAATCCCTTGAGCTTTCAATTCATCTACCAGGGTGGTAAAATTTGTTACCGTGTCCACCGCTCTGTAGTCTAAGTGCAGGCGATCGGACTCAATTCCCGCTTCTGAAAATACCCATTCCGCGAACTCCGGATTGCTCCCAGACGACACCCAAATCGGCAATTCAGGATGATCCCGAGCAAATTTGGCGGCAAACACCTCTCGCTCCGTAGCCCCACCTAGAACTAACAAAGCTTGGGGTCTCTGAAATTCGCTCTTAACCTGCTGATAGCCAAACCAGCACGCCGTCAAAAGCCCTACTAGGAACCAAAAACTGCGTGAAGTGTTCAAACGCTTGTAACGCTGCGTGTTTGAGTTGATTCTTAACCACATCTAAACCTATAAAAATTTTATGTAACTCACAAAGGAACCATAACAAAAAATACCGCACGTATAGCCCACTAACAGGAATTAAAAATTAAAAATTAAAAAAGGGTCGCGGGATCATAGATTTTAGATTTTAGATTTTAGATTTTAGATTGACTCTACGCTTGTGGTGGGGCTTAAACAGGTGATTTTAGATTTTAGATTTTAGATTTCAGATGGATTCTATAGAGGTTCTGCGTAAGTCCTCATCTTCAAGCAAGTATTCGTCTGTGGGCGAATTCGTTAGCGGATATGCAAAAAAGAGGGGCAAAACTTAGGCTTACCCCTCCTGCTGTTAATTTTTCTTGATTTTTAACGGGACTGGCCGGGTTCGAACCGGCGACCTAGCGCTTCAGATTTGTGTGAGTTTCCCCACTCTCTGGACTATACCTTCACCATATGCTTGCAGCTTTTAGGTGGTGACCGTCTAGTCTCTAAACCTTCCTGATTTCAATATAGGCGATTGTTTAATCGCCCTGAACTCAGGCTTGGCTTGGTATTGCCTTAGAGTTATAGGAATCCACGAACTCTTTAGGTTTCACCAAATTTGACCACATTCACTCCCAGAGTTTCCTCGTAGGGTGCCCGATGCTTCAGGAGGCGCTTGCTCTATCCATCTGAGCCACAGCCCCAGTTGCTAAACCGTTTTGATTATAGCAGTTAATGTCGATTTTGAATTTTTTATTTTCGATAATTAGCGATCGCCAGTTGCAAGTTTCGCAGCGATGCGGGCAAAGTTTTCTGCTGCGGTGAGTTTACCAGCACCGTAACAGGCGCGCTGTCTCCATGCGGTGACGGGGAGATGTCCGGGGGGAGCATCTTCGTTAAATGAGAGTTCGCTGTAATATTTCCAATTTTCCTTGACTCGCCAGCCGACTCGATCGCAAAATTCAGTATAATTTGCCTCGGTACTTTCCCAAATCTGCTGCTGCACGCTTAACCCGAACCGCCCGCTGCTGTATTGTTGCCAAAGTTGGTCGATCGTGCGAAGGTCTGTAAGAGGAAAACTGTCAATATCGGCTGCACTCAGCCAGCCTTCGTCTTGCCTGACAGCGATTTGCAGCAAGATTTCCCAAGTGTGTTCATCAGCTTTGCGCCATTTTCCGGTTTCTAATAGCTTTGTCAGTTGGCGGTAGTCCATCCCCACTTCCGAGATAGCCGGAGTTGAGTCAGGTATGGCGCCGATTTTGTGTTCTAGTCGCAGTAGAGTGCTGACAATCAATTCGGGGTTTAGTTGTTCGAGGCGGTACAGAACCCATTCTAACTGAGATTGAATGTACGTGCGGGCGATCGCACCTTCCTGAAATTCGCTCTGCAACTCATCAAATTTAGCTGACCAATTTTGTTGATTGCGAGCCAATTCCCACATTTGTTTAGCCCACTGCAATCTAACTTGTTCTTTTTTTAAATAAGTTTTGGAAGGCTTAGCACGTTGCGGGTAGGGAGTCAAATCCCAGCCGCAAATCGAGCAAAACTCTGCTTTTTCTTCTAGGTATTCAGCACCGCACACTGGACAGTTAGACATATTGCCATAAATTCTGTTGCCAAGTAATTATATGACATCGCGTAAATTAACCCTAATTCTATTAGGTACGCACTTTGCACCCTACAATGAGAGTTTTTCTGTACTAATGTGGGCATTTAGCACCCGAAAGTTAGAGTTATTTATACCGCTCTAACAAGGCAAGCGAATAGTAAACAAACTGCCTTTGCCCAAATCTGATTTTACCTCGATCGTCCCGCGGTGAGCTTCGACAATTTGCCGACAGAGGTGTAGTCCCAAACCTGTAGCGGATCTCTTGTGAGTTCCCGAACCAAACCTTTCAAATAACTTTGCTTTTTCGGTGGGAGAAATACCAGCACCAGTGTCTTTTATTTCTATTATTACCCATGCCAGCGGTTGGTTTTTGAAGCTCGTATAAGCAGGTGAATTGGCAGCTTTTAAGCTGACATCTATTGAGCCGTTGTCGGTGAATTTAATCGCATTTCCGATGAGATTTGTCAGCAAGCGGTGGAGTTCCAGACGATCGCCCGGATACTTCGCAATCGGTGCACTTTCTGCACTTTCTGTCAAGTCTAAATTTACCGACAAACCTTTAGCATCCGCTAGGGGAGCTAGTTCTTCAGCTACCTCAGTAATAAGCTGGCGCAAGTCCACTGCAGCGAAACTTAGGGATTTGGCGCCTGCTTCGTAGCGGTAGACTTCCAGCAGCATATTTACGAGCGCGATCAGGTTTTTGTTGCTGCGAACCATGGTCCCGAAAGCGTCGCGCATGGGAAGGGAAATTTCTCCCAAAGCTCCCTGCTGCATTAAAGTTAGCATTCGATCGGCTGCTACGAGGGGCGTCCGCAAGTCGTGAGCGAGTCGGGAGACAAAATCTTCGCGCTGGAGGGCGATCGAATTGCGCTCGTCTACGCTGTGTTTTAGTCGCAGGAGCGATCGAACCCTCGCCAGCAGTTCATCCATTTCTACTGGTTTGCGGATGAAATCGTCTGCTCCCATGTCCAATCCCTGCACTACGCTCGCACTGTCGTGAGCAGTGATCAGCAAAATCGGCATAAACGGCAATTCCTTATTTTCTCGGATTCGTTTAGTGACTTCGTAACCATCCATTCCCGGCATCATCACGTCTAGCAGTACCAAATCCGGGGCTGACTTGTCAATTTGACTCAAGGCAGAAAAGCCGTTTTCCGCCGTGCTAATTTCGTAACCTTCTTCTTCTAGGATTGTCTGAACCAACAAAACATTATCTGGTGCGTCGTCTACCACCAGAATGCGATCGGCTTTTGTGGCATTCGGAACAGATAAATAACTCATTTAATTGTTAGCCTGGAAATAAATACTAACTTTAATATGCCATCCGATTTATCATTTCACATTTTTACACTTGTTAACTCTGTCATAAGGAAGATTTAAAATCTTTATCAAATCTTTTTACTTTTGAGCACTCGGATGTAATATGAGCTACTACTTGGTTGTCATCGTATGCACACCGTCCCAATCATCGGGCGGGGGTACTTCCAAATAGCTCAGGGATCGATCGAGGTGAACTTCCACAGGTCGATCGCTGGGTCGCATTGCTAAAGCCGCTTCAAAATAACTAATAGCTTTCTGAAAATTTCTAGCAATATAAGCCTCCCTACCGTTAGAGTAAAGTTCCAAAAACCGAAGGGTTTCCCCATCAATTGGTTCAGAACTATTTTGCAGCAACTCGTAAATACCAACTGGCTGATTTTTGCCCTTAACCCGCACCTTGTCTAACTCTCGCACCCAAATTCCTTCGCGACACAAACTGTATGTAAATTCGCTCAAAATTATATCGCATCCGTACTCCTTTGTAAGCTGTTCCAATCGCGAACTCAAATTCACCGCATCCCCGATTACCGTGTAATCCATGCGCTTTTGGGAACCAATATTTCCCGAAACCACTTCTCCAGAACTAATCCCGATTCCGAAGCGAAATGGATCTGCACCGGGGCGAGAATCATTAAACTCTTTCAAACGCCGGCGCATATCTAAAGCCGACTGCACCGCCATCCAACCGTGACTTTCCGGGGGATTCAGCGGCAGGGGCGCGCCGAAAACTGCCATTAAAGCATCGCCGATAAACTTGTCTAAAATGCCTTCGTAGTGGATAACGGCCTCCACCATCGTCTCAAAATATTCGTTCAGCAGAGATACCACATCGGACGCTCCCAAATTTTCGGTCAGCGTGGTATAGCCGCGAATGTCGGAAAATAAAATAGTCACTTCTTTGCGTTCGCCCACCATCAAGGCGCCTTCGCCCAAGGCCATCACTTTATCTACGACTCCAGGAGTCAGGTAGCGGTACATCGTATTTTTCATCCGCTTTTCGCGGCTGATGTCTTCGAGTACCACTAAACCGCCGCGCACTCCGCCCTCTGGATTTAGCAGCGGGTTGACCGTCAAATTCAAACTGCGTTCAATTACTTTAATTCGAGAGGCGGGGATGGGCAGCGGGCAATAAGGGTGATACAGGGCAGAATTTCGCAGGGCAAATAGAGATTGGGCATTAGCTAATTCTGCCAGCGCTACTTCCTCAGTCCACGCGCGGTTTTCGCCCCAAGCGTAATATAAAGTAGGCTCAGCGCGATCGGGCACAGCCAAAATATAACTTTCTTCTTCTTCTTTTTGTTGTTGGGAATTAAGTGTTTTTTCTACCAACAGTCCCACAGTTAAACTTTGTTCGGGAACGTAATGTCGGGCAGCATTTTTGAGACTGTCTTCTAGTCGAAATTGCAAATTGTCGATCGGCACAACTTCCCAAACATAGCGATTCACCAGTTTATCTTCCCAAATCTGGGGATTGTGTTTGCTTTTAGCTTGATTTACCGGACAGCCCAACAATTCTAGGGCTGCTTCATTGATAGTCACAACTCGCCCCTTCAAATCCGTGGAAATCACTGCATCAGAAAGACTTTGCAGCATATCTTTTTGATACTGCTTTTCCACCATCACGTTCTGAAACAGTTGAGAATTTTGCAACGCCATTCCCGCTTGGGAATTAAACGCTCGCAAAAACTCTTCGTCAGAAGGAGTGAAAGTACCTTGGTTCTTATTAATTAGCTGAGTTACCCCGATGAGCTCACCTTTAGCGTTATGCACCGGCATACACAAGACAGTCCGAGTGCGGTATCCCGTTTGCCCGTCAGCAGAGGGGTCAAAGCGGGGATCGTCGTAAGCATCTGTAATATTTAGAGGTTGACCGGTCGAAGCCACGTAGCCAGCAATTCCCTTATTAGCAGGAATGCGGAGATCTACCATCGTTTTGCCGTCGGCCTTGGCGACTTTTGTCCAAAGTTCGTTGGTTTCCCGATTTAACAAAAATAGCGTGCTGCGATCGGCCTGCATCAAGTCGCGAGCTTGATCCATGACAGAGCGCAAAGTTGTTTCCAAGTCAAGACTTTGACCCAAAGTCGTGGTCGCTCTCAAAAGTGCGGCAACCCCTCGCTGGTTGCGGGCCACGACGTAGAAAGACTGACAGCTTTCGAGAATAATCCCGATCGAATCTGCAAAAGCCTGGAACTGCTGTTCGTCTTCCTCGTTAAAGGGGGCATCGCCAGCTTTATTTAACAGTCTGACCACCGCTACGGGTTCGTGTTGGCTCTTGCTGCTAAAAATCGGCATACAGAGGATGGTCTCGATCTGGTAGCCCGGTGGTTCGTCTACTTCGGTATTAAAATACTCGTGCGATCGAGCTTCGGCGACATTGATCGATTTTCCGGTTGTTGCTACGTAGCCTAAAATGCCTGCATCCATAGGCAAGCGCACTTCTACATCCTCGCCCGTAAGTGGATCGACTGTTTTGTGCCACAGTTGATTTTTGTTGGAGTCAACCAAAAAAATTGTTGTCCGGTCTGCTTGCAAAATTTGACCAATTTTGACAGTGAAGGCATCTAAAAGTTGCTCTAAGAGACTTTCGAGTGCTTCATTGTTAATCAGGTCCATCGCCCGGATAAATTGCTGAAATTCAGCCGTGATAAAGTCCAGCAGGCACACTAATTCAGGAACTGGCAGGCTCTTAACACGGGAGGTCAATGCCCCCATAAAATTGACTTGAGTCAGTGTAGCCAGAACGCTACCAGTATTGGAGAATGTCATGATTAACTGCTTGCTCAGAGGGATAGACTGACCGCAGGTCGATCGGCGCTAGATGCGGCGGCGGTGCAAACTCTTGAATTTGTTTGCCAGGGCATCGGCACTCGCTTGTCGCTTTGATGAATCGTCGTGAGTTCAAAAGTGGCGCACGCAACTTCAGTTTGCTTGTTATGTATGTTCGATCGATCTTTTTTACAACCTCGATACTGATGAGGGTTCGTCAATTCAAGCTGAACTTGAGTTCGCAAAACGGCTAGCCTGAAAATTAGGTGACAGGCTTTAGTTCGATCGAGAGTGCAGTGTGGATTTGACGCTCTGTGCTCGGCCCCAGCGCGCGGTGTGACTGTTTTAGCGCACTCGGCGACCCTATCCGGTCAGGTAAAGGGCGCTATGAAAGCAGCGCGCAAGGCATTCCTACAGAGCTTACTCATAGTTTAATGGTAAACGCAACAGCAGGATAGCGACGGTAATTTATGCAGCAAAAAAGTTTGATCGGTCTGGGAAAACATCCCTCTTCACTACCAACTGACGATCGAACAGCGAAACTAAGCTGGCGGTGAAGTTTAAAGGTGCTACAGATCCTCACATTTAGGCTGCTCTGGGCACAGACTGGGCAAATACCACTGATTGATAGTACCGCTGGAGTTGTGCGGCGGCGGCGGCCCAACCCCAGCGTTCGGCTTCTCGGCGAGCGTTATGGCGCAAGGTTTCCCGTTCTTCGGGATTCGCAAACAGACGCTTGGTGGCGGCGAGTGCTCCTTCTTCGTCGGCGGGGTCAAATAAATATCCGTTAACACCGTCGGTGACGATATCGGGAATTCCGCCGCTGCGCGCCGCCACTACAGGCGTCCCCGCAGCCATTGCTTCTAGGAGCACTAAGCCCAGGGTTTCGGTGCGGGAGGGAAAAATGAAGGCGTCGGCCGATGCGTAAGCTCTTGCGAGTTCTTGCCCCTTGAGGTAGCCGACAAAATTAGTGGGTGTACCGGCAAAATATTGTTCAAGGGTTTGCCGATGCGGGCCGTCTCCCACTAGGGCGAGGCGGGCATCGGGAATCGCTGCGAGGACTGGTTTGATCCGTTCAATTTCTTTTTCTGCACCGAGGCGACCGACGTACAGCAGCAGGGGACTGTCTGGGTTATTTTCCGAAAGGCGCGATCGCATTTCTCGACTCGCCAATTCCGGGACAAACATTTCAGTATCTACGCCCCGCTGCCACAAATCTACCCGATCGATGCCGTGGTTTCTGAGTTCTTCCACCATTGCTGTAGAAGTACACAGATTCAATTCTGCTTGGTTGTGCGCTCCTTTGAGTAGTTCCCACAATAAAGGTTCGAGGACTCCGAAACCGTAGTGGTGCAAGTATTTGGGCAAATGCGTGTGATAAGAAGCCAAAATCGGAATGTTGAACTTTTTGCCGTAATATATACCGCCCAATCCCAAAATAGCGGGATTGACAACGTGAATAATATCCGGTTTAAACTGCTCTAATTGCCGACCGACAGCCGGAGAAGGAAGTGCCATTTTTAATTCCGGGTACATCGGCAAAGGCAAACCCTCCACACCGTAAACTCGGGCGCCTTTGTACTCTTTAATCCCGTAATCTGGAGAAAATATCAGAACTTGTTCGCCTGCGCGCTGCAAGTGATCTACAGTGTGAATCAGGCGCGTCACAATGCCGTCTATTTTCGGCAGAAATGTTTCAGTGAAAAGAGCAATTTTCATAAAAATAAGTTACTTAGTGAGCCGATAATCATAGCCAGGGGCCAAGGTCATCGCTAACAGGATACACTGTGTCGCGGGGAGTAAGTCATGGCGTGCGATCGGCTGCTTTTCTACACTTCTTCTTTCTGTTGCACTACCGCTTATTTCGAGCGAGAGGTTTTTGGGATAAAATGCCAATTCCCTGAATGCCAATTGATACAATTATCCCACCTAAAAGCCTTCCCACACTTTCGGTCAAGCAATTAATTCTGTGAATTTCCTGTGCTGTTCGGGCAATTTATCTTGCTTTTTAAGTGGCAGATAAGCCTTCGCTAACTCGCCACTAATTTAGATCGATCACTTGGCGTTACAGCAGCTCATTCAGCTATTAAATAATAAGCACCAACTGCCCTCGCTGACAATCCCGGCAGAACCACCAAAAGCAACAGAACGAGAATTTGACTTTGTGTGGCTTTATTCCCCAAAAGCCTGCACAAAAAACCTTATGCCATTTGGCAATTAAGCGCAGAGGACGCATAGGACACAAAACAAAAGATCAAAAAGATAGATATGAAAAAATTAATCTACAACGAAATCCCTTCTGAACTTGCAAACATTTCTCTTCTCTTCCCTTCTTTTCTCTTACTTCGCGCCCTAGCGCTTACGCCCCGCTTCGCTAACGCGCCTTCGCGGTTCGTTAAAAAATCTCTTACCCCGCAGGTAGATACCAGAACTTACTTCCAAGAAACCTTCGGCAAAATCTGGTTTTTATCGACACGGTGCTGATATTTTGTAGCAAAATTCAGCAGAGAATCGAGCAGGGAATCTGAGAGATAGTGCGGTTGCAAACCGAGGTCTAGCAAATTGGTGTTTTTGGCATTGAAATAATGTTCTTCTTTCTCGACTCTGGGATTTTCGATGTTGTTGATTTCTACTTTTAATCCCATTGCCATGCCTGCTTTTTGCACCAAGGAGGCTAAGTCGCCGACGCTGAATTGTTCGGTGAATTGGTTGAAGACGCGGAATTGTCCGGCTTCGGCGGGGTTGGCGATCGCCAATTCCACGCACCGCACGGTATCCCGAATGTCTAAGAAGCTGCGGGTTTGTCCGCCAGTGCCGTAAACGGTCAAAGGATGACCGATCGCAGCTTGGATGCAAAATCTGTTCAATGCTGTCCCGAATACTCCGTCGTAGTCCAAACGGTTGATCAACAGTTCATCCATGCCGGTTTCATCTGTGAGCACGCCGTAGACTACGCCCTGATTTAAGTCGGTGGCTCTTAAACCCCAGATTTTGCAAGCAAAATGGATGTTGTGGGAGTCGTGGACTTTTGACAGGTGGTAGAAACTGCCTGGTTGTTTGGGATAGGGTAGTGTATCCTTGCGGCCGTTGTGTTCGATCGTAATGTAGCCTTCTTCAATGTCAATATTCGGCGTGCCGTATTCGCCCATTGTCCCCAATTTCACTAGGTGACACTCGGGGAAGTCTTCGCGGATGGCGTACAGCAGGTTGAGTGTCCCGACGACGTTATTGACTTGGGTGAGGACTGCGTGTTCGCGATCGATCATTGAGAAAGGTGCCGAACGCTGTTCGCCGAAATGGACGATCGCCTCTGGTGCAAATTTTCTCATGCTTTTGCTGAGAAAATCGTAGTTGGTGATGTCACCGACGAACAAGTCGATCGACTTGCCCGTTAAATCTTGCCATCGCTGGAGTCGTTGCTGAATCGGTGCGATGGGAGTGAGGGTGTCGCTGCACAGTTCCAGATCCCAGTGCCGCCGCACGAAGCTGTCGAGGATGCCAACTTCGTAACCTTTGTTAGAAAGGTAGAGTGCGGTTGCCCAACCGCAATAGCCATCGCCACCAATAACCAGGACTTTCATAAATCAACGGTGAATCTTGCTTGCCAATACTGGGTTAATGTACCAGGTATTGGTGCATTCTGAACCTTTAATCAAGCGTGTTCGCCCAGGAAGGAGTCTGTTTTTTTAGATTAAACCTGAATTTCGTCGGCGAAACTGGCCCGGCGGGTGAATTCAAAAGGGCCGGCTTGGGCTCCCCAGACGTGGGCGTCGGTTTCTGGGTCACGTCCGCGATCGTGGCTAATAAATTTGTCTTGGTCAATCTCGAATTCACTGTCTAGATAGGTTTTTTTGCCCTTTCTGACCACCATGCAGCCTTTTCCGGGTTCGACAGACCCTTTGAAGCTGTTGCCCGTCCACTGCGTAATAAACGTGCAGCCCGGGAGCAGTGTTAGTTGTTCTTTTTTGATTTCTTGCAGCCGTTGCGGGTCGCGGGAAGCGCCGTAGAATTGTTCTTCGTTTTCTATGGCATAATTTTCGATGTCGATTCGATCGCCCACCGGGACTAATTTCAAAACTCGGACTCGGTACGGTACATTCAGTTCAATATCGTAGGCTTGTTCTAGATACAAGCTGAGCCCATCCAGAACTTTGATCGGCAAAGGCCTCATGCAAACGCGGATGTGGGCGAAGAATGGCGGGTTTTCAAAGGCTTGGGCTTGGTTGCTGAAATCGGCTGCCATCCAGCGGGCGAGGGTGACGATATCTGTGGAATGAGTCATTTCGATTTTAGATTTTAGATTTTAGATTTTGGATTGAGGGAGTAGAAATTATTTTAGGGGAAATTCAGGTGCGATCGCGCGCTACATCCCGGACTTCTGCGAAGTCGAGGATCTGGGTATTCTGTTTTTTTAGGCGGGCAAACTTAAATTGCAGGGCGATCGACTATAAATAGTTACATAAAAGCATCGCAGAATTACCATGAAACTAGAACCTGTTGAATCTAGCATGATCCAATCTGCTGGTTATGACGAGGAAAGCTACACCCTCGAAGTTGTTTTTAATAGTGGCAAAACCTATCGATACTTTGAAGTTCGCAAGACTGTCTACTTGGAACTGATGGAATCAGATTCCAAAGGTAGTTATATGCTATCTGACGTTATTGATTGTTTTCCCTATGAACAAGTAAACAAACGGCGACGATAAGTACGCCATTAATCTCGGCTTGGGATACTTCTCATTTTCATCTTCTAGATAAGTGGGGAATCGAGCGATTTTAGATTTTAGATTTTAGATTTTAGATTTTAGATTTTAGATTTTAGATTTTAGATTTTAGATTTTAGATTTTAGATTTTA
>NZ_JAUBQB010000087.1:20009-26559 GCF_036701035.1 Microcoleus sp. Pol7_B2
GATTGAAGCATTAACCAAATTACTTTCGAGAAAATATCAAATTAATCAATTATAGCCTCAAGTTAGATTAGTCGAAGCATTTGCGCCGTCAATCCAAAGATTTAATCAGAGATTGTTAGCGCAAATACTTTGTCGAACTGATACTTTTGCCAGAGATTAAATCCTCTGGTTCAGACATCTAAATTAGCAAATTAGATGAGTTTGACAGCTCGCAGACCAAACATCAGCACTGTCGCCAAGCCGATCATGCCGCCAAAAATCCCAAAATAAGTTATTGCTCCGCTAAGAGTCATTGCAATTTCTCCAAAACAATCAATAAAAAGACCTATAAGAACTATAATCTAAAATCTAATATCTAAATTAGATAAATATGCAATCCATAATTAAAGTTGACTTGGGGCCACAATCTTACAATGTTTGCGTGCGATCGGGCGGTTTAGACGAACTCGGCAGTCTGATGGGCGATCTAAGTTTGGGCAAAAAAGTGCTACTGGTGTCGAATCAGTCGATTTTTCGGCAGTACGGCGAAAGAGCAGCAGCAGCCCTCGAATCTGCCGGTCTGGAAGTCAGTAGCTGCATTTTACCACCGGGAGAACAGTACAAAACTTTAAATTCGGTGCAGAAGATTTACGGTGCGGCTTTAGCAAACCGTTTAGAACGTTCCTCGACAATGGTGGCTTTGGGCGGCGGGGTGGTGGGCGATATGACAGGTTTTGCTGCGGCGACTTGGCTGCGGGGAATTAATGTCGTGCAAGTTCCGACTTCGCTGCTGGCGATGGTTGATGCTTCTATTGGGGGCAAAACGGGGGTAAATCATCCTTTAGGGAAGAATTTAATCGGGGCTTTTCACCAGCCGCGCTTGGTTTTGATTGACCCGGATGTACTCAAAACTCTGCCGGCGAGGGAGTTTCGTTCGGCGATGGCGGAAGTCATCAAGTACGGGGTGATTTGGGATGCTGAACTTTTTGGGAAGTTGGAGAATTGCAAGCGTTTGGATCAAATGCGCTATGTGAAGGCGGATTTGTTGGCTGAAATTTTGAGTAGGTCTTGCCAAGCTAAGGCTGAGGTGGTCAGCAAAGACGAGAAGGAATCGGGTTTGCGGGCGATTTTGAATTACGGACACACAATCGGTCATGCTGTGGAAAGTTTGACCAATTACAAGGTGATTAATCACGGGGAAGGAGTGGCCATCGGCATGGCTGCATCAAGCCGGTTGGCTGTGGAGTTGGGAATGTGGGATGCTGAGTGCGATCGCCGCCAGTCTGCTTTGATTGAAAAAGCGGGTTTACCTGCCAAATTGCCGGCGGGTGTGGATGTTGAGGAAATTTTGCATACTTTGCAACTCGATAAGAAGGTGCAGGATGGCAAGGTGCGGTTTGTGCTGCCGGTGCGCTTGGGTGAGGCTGCTGTGAGCGATCGGGTGGATGGGGATTTAATTATACAAGTTTTGAAGGAAATGCTTTAGATTCTCGTTTTTGGGGGTGTTTAACCGTCGCTAAACGCCCATTAACGCCGATCGCCAAAGATGTTTTTTCTTTCAATGGGCGATCGGCGGTTGAGTTTAGGAACCGCTCGACTGCGAATTAATTTCCTCCAAAATTTTATCTACTCTGTTAGCTGCTTGAGTTCTACCTTGCTTGATAAATAACTCCTTAGCTTTTGTCAGGCTGGCTACGGCCTCCGCTTGGTTTTCCTTGTCTCCTTGCTGGTACAAACCGACTCCTAAATTGTTTAAAGCATCGGGATATCGATCGTTAATTTTAACGGCTTGTCTCCACTGAACAATTGCCTCGGGCAACTGCCCCTGACTTGCCATCGCCACGCCTAAATCGTTGTGAGCTTTGGCGTGCTGCGGGTTGACTTCAATTGCTTTTTGGAATAGAACGATCGCATCGCTCATTTTACCTTGCCCCGACAGCATACTTCCCAACTTGTAATAAGCATCCGCTTCTTTGGGATAGCGAGCGATTAGTTGTCGGTACAAAGCTTCGGCATTGACAGCATTTCCTTGACCGTAAAGGTCGTTGGCAGTTCTCAAACCCATCGTGTAGCCTTTACCTACAACTTGGCACTTTTTCTCGGAGTTGCCTTCCTGCTTGCAAATCCTGAGTTCGTCTCCCTTCATCTCGTAGGACAGAACTTCTCGAACAGCAGGGCCTCGGCGCGGTGGCTGCAAGTTCTGCGACTGCAAGTTTTGCGAGAGTTGCAGGGCGATTGGCTCAGCTTGTGCCGGTTGCGCCGCTGCGACACTGCAGATTCCTGCACCCACCAAAATGCTTGGGGCAATCCACCTCAAAGGTTTGAACCAGCGAAACTCTCGATCGTTTTTCATGTCTTTTGTGGAAACGTGTTGTTGATATGCTGGGTTTCACTAGCGCCGTAAGAGTCGGAGCCGATGAGGCCCACCCGATGAAATAGTTAGTTATTAACAGTCGAGATATTTTAGCACTGTGTGGCCGAGTTTGAGTTAAATTAGAGTAGAATTCCGATCGATTCTCAGTCAACCTTAGCAGGAAAATAGAAATGGGGCAGTCTATTCTTACCATGCTCTTTGCGCTCATCCTCGGCTACGCTGTTAACTCAAGCGTCAAAATAGTCAGCGGTGGCGACGAAGCTTTAGTGGAACGTTTGGGTCAATACAAGCGCACCCTCAAGCCAGGATTCCACTTTATCAGCCCCCTGGTCGAAAAAGTCGTCTGCGTGGACACAAGCCGTGAAAGAGTTTTAGACATTAAACCTCAGTCAGCGATCACGGGAGATAATGTGGCTCTCGAAGTCGATGCCGTTGTGTATTGGCGGGTTGTGAATTTACAGAAAGCTTATTATGGAATCGATCAAATTGAAAATGCGATCGCCAACTTAGTTTTAACGACGTTTCGCGCTGAAATTGGTCGATTGCCCATGCAAGACATCTTGGGTTCCCGAGATGACATGAATAAAAAGTTACTCAAAAAGTTGGACGAAGCTACCGAAACTTGGGGTGTCAAAGTAATTCGGGTGGAAATTCAAAGCATAACACCTCCGAAAAGGGTGCAAGAAGCTATGGAATTGGAGCGCGCCACCAAGAGCGAGTGGCAAGCAATGGTCAATAAGGCGATCGGCACTAAGGAGTACATGAGGCTCTTAGTTGAAGCTTTAGACTCTCATCCGAATAGCAAGCAAGTTTTGAATTACTTAGTAACCGAAAAATACTTAGACGCTCAACAAAAATTGGGCGAAAGCGACAACGCCAAAATTCTGTTTATGGACCCGAGGAGCATGAGCGAAGCTCTGGGCGAGCTGATGGGTTCTATGCCCGATGTGACGCCTCCTTCTGAGGGCAGGGAAATAACAGTTATCGAGACTAACACTTCTCAAGACTGATTCCTGAAGATAGCGTCGGCTACCTGAGAGACCTCGCCCATTTCTCTGACATCGTGAACGCGCAAGATATCTGCCGAATTTGCGATCGCACCTGTACAAGCCGCCGCTGTCCCCCAAACTCTTTGTTTCGCTTCTTGCTGATTCAAAATGTGACCGATGAAGCTTTTTCGCGATACTCCGATTAAAATTGGACAGTTTAAAACACGGAATTTTCGCAAATCTCGCAGAATTTCTAAGTTTTGACTGTAAGTCTTGGCAAAGCCAATACCAGGGTCGAGAATTATTTGAGATTTGTCAATCCCCGCAGCCACTGCAGCAGCAATTTGACTCTCGAAAAATTCCTTAATTTCTCCAATTAAATCCTGATAATCTGTCAGTTGTTGCATCGTCTGGGGAGTTCCCCGAATGTGCATCAAAATTATTGGCACTTTTAACTTAGCAACGGTTGACAGCATTTCCGAATCAAAAGTAGCTCCCGAAATATCATTAATTATATCAGCTCCCGCCTCAACCGCAGCTTTCGCAACCTGCGCTCTGGTAGTATCGACCGAAATAGGAACTGAGCCAAAAATCTCTGTTTTTTGTCGCAGTATTTGTACTACAGGTATAACGCGATCGATCTCCTCTGCTAAGGATATTTCCACTGCACCAGGCCGAGTAGATTGACCGCCAATATCAATAATATCAACTCGCGATTTTACCATGTTTTCCGCTTGCGCCAAAGCAGATTCTATGGTATAGAAATCTCCGCCGTCGCTAAAACTGTCAGGGGTAACATTTAAAACGCCCATTAAATAAGTACGTTTTCCCCACTCGAAAACTTTATTTCTAATAATAATTTTTTCTGGGTTATTTGTCATGGCGATCGGGGGATTTGAGATTTGACTGGACGCACGGGTAGCCAGAAACCGGGTTTTTCACGACAATATTTCGTTGCAACCCACAGATTCTGTAAAAAACCCGGTTTCTTTGATTATTAATGCGTTCAGGACTGTTCAACCAAAACTTAACCAGCTAAAAACAGTGTCAACTGTCAATTCTAATTCGATTTTATCAATGATTGGCAACAGAGCTGCACGTTTATACAGTTCTACTTTTTGTCCTGGAAATACTGCCAAAATACTCTCTTCTTCTGGGTCTAATAACCATCCCAACTCAGTTCCGTGTCGCGAACAGTGGAGTAAGTTACTCAGCACTTTTGTTTGGCTTTGGTTTGGAGAGAGAATTTCTATCGACCAGTCGGGATTAATGTCAAAGCGGTTAGCAATTCTACCCGACGGCAAAAAAGGAATTCTTTCCCATCGGAATACTGCTACATCTGGCACGATTGATGCGCCGCCAAAAGTGCAGCGTAACTCGGGAAAAGCATTGGCAATTTTCCGAGTTTTCGCTACTTGATTGATAGTCTTGCAGAGTTCACCTTGAAGTACGCTGTGTTAACCTTGAGGCATGGGCTTCTGAATGATTTGTCCCTCAAGAAATTCTGAGGCCGGTTCAGTTTCAGGAAGTTTGAGGAACTCGTCTAAGGCTGGTTTGGGTTTAACGATCGCAGTCATAGGTTAATTCTCCCGATCCGAGAAACACTGAACGGCACATCACAATTGTAGGCGATCGCTGTTTAATTCCGGCCGCCCTTGTTCCAATTACCAATTAACAATTACCAATTAGCAATTACCAATTAGCAATTACTGATAATTGACAATTCGATCGAAGCTAGCAGCTTCCAAACTCGCCCCGCCTACGAGAACCCCGTCAATCTCAGGCATCGCCATAACTTCATCAATATTCTCCGGTTTAACAGAGCCGCCGTACTGAATTGGCACGTCAGGATTAGTCAATTTACTGCGAATCAAACCAATAACTCGGTTAGCTTCCTTCGTTTCGCAAGTATCGCCAGTGCCGATCGCCCAAATAGGCTCGTAAGCAATGACTAACTTATTTTGGTCAACATCAACCAAATCTTTTGCCAACTGAGAAAAAATGTGAGCTTCCGTTTCGCCTGCATCTCGCTGCTGCTTGGTTTCCCCAACGCACAGAATCGGAATTAAATCGTATTTCTGAGCAGCTTTCAGCCGCAAATTCACCGTTTCGTCAGTTTCCCCAAAATATTGGCGTCGCTCGCTGTGGCCGATAATGACATAACGGACACCAAGTTCACTGAGCATTGGCCCGGAAATTTCCCCAGTAAAAGCTCCAGACTCTTGCCAGTGGACGTTCTGAGCACCGAGTCTGATCCGGCTGCCGTGCAAATTTTTCGACAGGACAGCCAAGGAAGTGAAGGGAACGCAAAGCACGACTTCCCGTTCCTCTGGGGTTTCCGTCAGGCAGGACATGAATCCTTGAAGAAACTCTAGGGATTCTGCCCTAGTTTTGTACATTTTCCAGTTGCCAGCAATAACTATTTTCCGCACGGGTGACTCAGTAGCTCTGTGAACATCAAAATCAGGCAAATTATAGTGTAAAGCTTTAGGGTACCTTTCGAGCCCTTATTGCCCAAACTCGATGCGAGCTTGCTCAACTAAGTCAACGGTGACGACTTCGGTTTCGGCTTCGCGGGCCAACTGCTCGATGCGGACGCGAGCTTGTCCCCGGACAAAATAGGGAATATTTTTCAGCTTCGCCTTGGCTTCTGGCGTCCATTTTAGATCATCGGAAAATTCGGAATCGGGCATGGCGTATTGAGCGATCGACTACAAGCCTGCATGGATCTGGCTTTGATGGAAAGCCTGGATGTCTTAAATTTACCACGATTTGCGATCGGGCCACATCTTCTCACTCTGCCTTAAATTTGTTGCCTAAAATCGCCGACGCTTCTTGTAAAAGCTGATTCTGCTCTTGTCGAATTGCCTCCAACCTTGTCAAAATATTAGCAAGTCGTTCTTGAGACTCCAAACTGTTTGATTCAACTCCCCTCAATTGTTGTAAACCTGAATTATTTTTGTATTCGGGATTTTTTGAAACCAAGGAGTTTACAGCCACTTCACCGACATTACTTACAGATTTAGAGCCGAAACTCAAAACCCCTTGCATAAATTTTCCAGGGCTTTGCAGAATAAATAACCAGCTTTCTGCAAAAAATCTACCTAAAGCCTGAAAAAAGCCCAATATAATGCAATACGGTTCAGTTAAGAGCTATGCAGTGCTTAAAACAATAAATACAGGAGGATTCATTATTATTCCAGTACCT
>NZ_JAUBQB010000088.1:0-26403 GCF_036701035.1 Microcoleus sp. Pol7_B2
TAATGAATCCCAAACATCTCAAAAACTGGTTTGCTAATTGCTGCTACTGTACCTCATAACATCCGGAAGTGCTGTAAGTCATTTTTGCTACTAAAAAGCGCCCTCTCCAGATTCGGAACACCATAACCATACCGACGCAATAATATAGATACTTTTTTACTCTGCGAAGGCTTTTTAGGTAAATTACTATACATTGCATCAGTCCATTCTGCGGAGTGAACTATTAACGCACGAACTGTTTCTGACCAGTATTCGGGATGTTCAGCCCAAATACGTGCTGCCATATAGCTACACAAAGCTGTTGCTGCGCTAGTATCTCCAGAAAGGTTAAATTGCCGTACATTTGGTTGATAATAAGTTGTCAGCAGTCGTAAGTCATCAATATCCATGCCAGGTGAATCAGTATCATCAGTTGCTAGGTTGCCCCCCTCAAAAGTCACATCTGGTCAGATAGGCCACTTATCAGTCCATAAAAGAGAAGTTCTACTTCGAGGTGAAAGGTCGCCAGGAGGGGCAATAGTTTGACATTTAGCATACCTTGGATCAACTATATTGACTTTATCGGTATAAGCACCAACAACAACTGCATTCCACGCCTGGGAGGGATTTTCTGCTTGGCTTGCATCATTGCGATGAGGATAGTCACTAAGCATGATGTCCCCTGCGATATTGCCAACCGGAATAACCATTAATCGCTGAGATTCAAAGCAGATTTGATCTACTGCTGCTGACCAAGAAGAAGGAACTCCTGTATTATTATGGATTTCACTCGTGACAGGCATACAAATAACTCGCTGGCGCTTTGGGTTGCTAATTTCTGCACGATAAACAGCCTCTTTCGTAATAGCTCCATAAAGCTTAGGGTCATTTTCTCCTTTGGCTGGAAGTATTTTTACGGATTCCAACCGATGGGTAAGATATACTTGGCTTGATGTGGCTAGTACATTATAAAGGTTGCCATACAGGGCTATGCCAGCCATGTCAGTACCATGACCCCGCCAATGTTTACTGTCTTCCACTCCCCAGTGTGGATTGCAAGTCAACAAATCTTCAGAAGCAAGGGCGGGTTTAATTAAAGGATGAGAGCGTGTAACACCGCTATCTCATAAACAAACAGCTAAATTAGTATTCGATGCTACAATAGTGCGATTTTCAAGGTCTTTGACCCAACTATCCTGTTCTTGCTCCATCTCAAAGAACATAGACGGTGAATCTTTGGCAAGGCGAAGTTCAGCAATTAAACCATTATTGTTAATAATTCGAGATAAGGTGGTTACAGAGGTCAATGCCAAAACTACTTCTCTTTCCGGGAAAGTAATTGAGTGTTCTGTTGTTCTAATCTTAAGTTTTTGGGCTACTTCGTTGAAATCTTTACGAAAGCCATAACGTAACCAAACTTCCCACCAAACTTCGTTGGATTCAGAGGGAAATAATTCTGTTTTATCCGTGAATAGCGCACGCACTGTACCTAAGTTAATATCATCCAATCCTGCGATTAAAGGCTCGTACTTTGGCTTGCCTGTTTCTGTTTCTTCATCACGGTAAGCTGCGATTTTTGATGCGAAAAAATCTGATGCTTTCTCTGGGACAAATATAGTTGCTGATACGGTTTCGTCTGCTTCATCAGAAGATTGAACAGCAAGCAACTCGATTTTCTTAGGCTTGTTTTCCAACAGCTCAACCGCTTTTAGTTCGCTTTTTGGGAGCTGGAACTCTAAATAAAAACCAGCTTCTCCAACTGCAAGTTCTGGTTCGCGCAATAATTTTTGTTGCTGATAATTTTCAAGAGCTTTATCAAAAGCTTGTTGCAACGTTTGGGCGTGTTCTATACGATTGCGAGGTGGAAAGGATTTTTCACCTCTTCCCCCTCCACGATATGTATAATTTTGGCTATCTCCCTTTACCACAATATAAAAATTAGGGAGATTCCTTTGGTATTTAGGCATTGGATTGAGAAGTTAATTAAAAAAATTACTGGGATTATACCGCATTTACTTAAAAATACTGCTTTTTCGTTCGAGAATCGCAGAAACTATATTTTCTTCAGATATTGAATCCCGATCAGAAATCACGGCTACTTTAGCAGCTTCATCTGCAGCTATAACTAGCTCTGCTTGGCTTAGTCCATCAGCAGTCTCGATAATATGTTGCCAATTTTCCCACTCAATATTAAAGAGGGATAAACGGGCTGCCAGCAGCTTACGGACAACTTCTCGATTTGGTAACGCGTATTCAATAACATCATCAAAACGTCTAAAAAGAGCCTTGTCTAATAAATCAGGATGATTAGTCGCCGCAATGATTAGACTTTGGCTATCATCATTCTCCAAAAACTGCAAGCAGGAATTTAAAACTCGACGAATCTCTCCAACATCATTAACCGCAGCACGTTGCGAACCAATGACATCAAACTCGTCAAAAAAATAAACACCTCGTGTTACCGCCATTGCATCAAATATCAGTTTGAGTTGATTAGCCGTATCACCCATATATTTCGTAATTAACCCAGTGTAAGCAACAGTAAAAAGAGGGAGTTTTAATTCTCCAGCCAGAGCAGCGGCGGTCATCGACTTCCCCGACCCTGGTGGCCCAACTAAAAGTATTTTACGGCGAGGCTTGAGATTATACTCAGCTAAACGATGTCGCTTAGCTTGTTCTATAATAATACGTTCTAATCTTTTTTTTAACGATATAGGAAGAACCATGTCAATAAATCTGGTGTCTGAATAGCAAACTGACACAAGGTTTACTAATTCTCCCTTGGGCTGGACGAGCGGCGTGCGTGAAGCTTTGTGTTCAATCACAGATTTACGCTCTTTTGCTTTATCGATAAGAATTTGGATTTCTTGAGCAACTTTAGTGTGTCCTTGTCGTGCTTCATGTGCAGCCATCTGTAGAGCCACAGAAAAAAATTGTTGCTCCTCATCTTCGAGGTAACTCTTTAAGAGTGCAATAACATGGCGGGCTGTTGACATAATGGGTTCAAGCTGGACAAATCTCCCAGGATTTAGTAAAGCTAGAAATCTGACTTTACAACTTTATTATAACCTGCCCTCGGTAAATAAATATGCTAAATACTATTATTTCAATCATACCTTTATAACAACAAATCTACTATAAAAGGGTACAAAAATCAACAATTGCAACAGGAATTGATATCATCCCATGAACGTCAAAATGCCCACAGAGTATTTGCTTTCAATCTATTCGGAGAATCCGAGTTAGGTCAATATTTTGGCAGATAACTGGCGAAAGAGATTGTTGCGATCGCACAAAAATACCCCGCTGACAGCAGGGACAAAACTCTGTCATCACTGACAAAGAGTTTATTACTTTAGAAATTAAAAAAGGCGGCACCCAGATTTGAACTGGGGGTGGAGGTTTTGCAGACCTCTATACGATGTCGAAAGGTCCTGTCTGTTAAAGGTCTCAAAACAAGCATACCAAAATTGCATTAAATCTGCATTAATAATGCCGTTACATCCTTTAACCTCCAGCCAAAAATAAAATCTACCTTTGCTAGTATTAATTTGCATAGCTTACATCCAACAATCATGAATATCGACTGTATAAGATTAAACATTCCCTATAAGTCCCAAATTGATAATAAACTGCATCCTAGCGGAACCTGTAACACTACCAGCATCGCAATGATAATGGAAGGGCTAGGAGTTAAACGAAAGAATCCATCTTTACAGCTAGAGGACGAATTAACAGCGCATATGCGAGATACTGGGTTAAGCCGTCACTCACCCCAAGATTTAGCGCGTGTTGTCCGACAATACGGACTCAAAGATACATTTAAAGATAATGCCACTATTGAAGAAGTCAAAAAGCACTTACTAACTTTCAATGGTGTAGTAATCCATGGATACTTCACCGACAGTGGTCATATCGTAGTAGGCACAGGATTTAACCGCCGAGGCTTTTACATACACGATCCATGGGGGGAGTATTTTGATTCAGGATACCGAAACGATTTGCCAGGAGCGCATTTACTTTACAGTTATGATTTAATACGGCGTACCTGCATGACGGACAATCAATTTTGGGTGCATTTTATTTCTAAGTAACACTCAAAATCCTGTATCCTCACTTTCAAACTGTTTCCTAAAAGCTGCTTCAATTTCTTGTATAGTTCCGCCCGGTTTGTAGCCTGTTTTTTTGGCTAATACATTTTCTATATCAGTAATGCGACCGGAGACGGAGATATACAAACCCATCAAAGCCATCTGACGATTAAATATAACACTTAGTCGCTTAAATACCGTAGTAGGTAGTTGAAAGCATACATAACACGCCCCTACAAAGCTGCCAATTTTAATAATAGTATCTACCATATCCGCATTAACTTGTGCCATAATTTTTATTGAAAAATACAGTAAGAGTTTAATTTTAACTCAGGAGTTGATTTATGACAACAACTAAAAAGCCTCGCGTAGCAGACTTAAAATTAGATAAAGACGAACCAAGTCTTTTATTTGCTATGCAGCAAATGCTAAGCACAGGGGGTGTAGATTTTAAAGAATGGTGGGAAAATTGGGAAGAAGGGTATGATAACCGAGATGACAAAAAATCAAATTTTAAAATTAAAGAATGGCGTAAAATTGGCGAACGTCCTGTATATACCGAAATTACACCAGCAAGCAAAAATGGTGGAATTAGGTCGATTGAGTATACACCTAATAAAAAAAATCCAAAAATTAGTTTCATGTGCTCTGGTACGGATGCACAAATCATTAATCAAATTGTACAAATAGAACATTTTCAAATAGCTGCTGGTGTAGATTCTCTATCTGCTAAAAATGCTAAACCACCTTTAAAAGGGTTTCCACTTATCAAGTTAACTTTTTATCAATCTTACGATGATACAAAAAAACGAGTTGATGGAACTCAAAAAAGCCCAACACGCGGAATCAAATATATTAGAATGCCTGGTTTTACTGACGACCAAGCTGTAGTAGATTTTGGTTTGGCTCAACTCGTAAAACCTGTTGATGTTAGCAAATGGGCTAAAGGTATTTTAAATACTTTTGTATTGCCAGGTTTATATAGGTGGGACAAAGGTGAAAACGTTATTAGTTACACTGGTATGATTGCACGGCTGCAAGGTATAGAGGGTTGGGCATATTGTACAAATGAAAACGAAGGCGAAAAACTTTTTACAGCTATGTTAATTGCTGTAGGCAAAAAAGTAGATCCATTAGGATTTAATTTTAGTGGAAGTACGGAACCAGCTAAAAAGTTTTCACCTACTAAACCAACCAAAAAGGTATTAGGTCAAGAATGGAATGCCGACGAACTTAGACCTACTGATACCGTGATTTTTAACCGTGCCGACCTTTGGCTACCTAAAGTAGGTACAAACATTCCTTTGGTGCAGGGTACAGCATTAATGTACAAAAATTAAAGTGTGGACTTGTGCAATCCTGTATAGGGTTGACAGTAAGTTTGTCCGTGCGTTTAAAGCTTTACATTTAAAAAATTAGAGCTATGCTGAAAACATCCTTTAGAAAGATGTTTAATTATGGTTTTAGCCTCGTTTACAGTCGAAAGAGCGGGTACAGGAGTACTGTTAATGCGCTTAGACGATACAACCTACGATTCTGTAATTGCTCCTATTGTTGGCGCTACCAAGCTTGCTGGCTCCCCTCCCGATGGCGCTAGTAGCGAAACTACGGTGGAGGGAGTTAAAAAGGGAGTTATTGGGTCAATTAAAGTTTCTTACAAAATAGGAACTAAGCGTAAAACCTCTCGATTAGTTGTCGCGTTACCCAAAATGGATACAGTTATAAATGAATTGCCTGGTAAAGCTTTTCGGACAGGTATTATTACAAGTGCCAAATTTCCAACACGTCGGAGGCTGCGTTAAATGGTAGCATTGAAAAAAATGCAGGTAGTAATTTCTGGGTTAGGACAATTAAATGGTACTTACTATTTCATGTCTAATCCATTGCTATATGCAAGTATAGGTTCAATTGTGGGCATTACACCTGCGATAGAACCTAGTAAAGTTATCCATCGTACTGAAGATTTATCTTTGTACGGGGTATTGGAAACTATAGCTGTGACAGTAGGAACTACGCCGTTAAACAGACGGACTGTAAAATTGTATTGCAATAGTTTACTGGCAAAACTAGCGGAAAAAGCTTTGATTGGGAAAACTATTCCCCAAGGCGTTATTACAGGAGTTAGCCAAGACTTGAAAGCACAGGAGTATTTAGCGTAATGGGCAAAGGAGTTACATTTAAAAGCGATAGCGAAGGCACTCCAAATTATGGCTGGATGTCAACAGCCAAAATCTATACAGGGCAAGTGGCCGCCGCTACAGGCTTAACAGGTAATCAGGACATTCCTAGCTCTGTCGTTTCCGTTCCTCATAGGTTACAAGATTTGTTAGCAGCAGGAGAACTTAAGCGAATAACGGTTGTTCTTCATGACGGGGCGGGAAAACGTACTAACCGCACTCTTTATATGGCTAGTGAACAAGTAGCGACCTTTAGAAATCCTGTTGCTACTGGAGGTTTAATTGGTGCTACTATCGACGGCAAAACGGTACTTTCTGTTAGTATTCCTCGCAAATCCTCAAATCGGTTGGCTTAAAAAATTGTGTCTACCTTGTCCTCTATTCCTGTTTATAAAGAATCGGTTTTATTAGGACTAGAACCTTATAAAATTCCTGTGTTATTTTCGGGTTCCACAATAATTATTGAACCCAAATTTCACAATAATTTTATTAAAGGTTTTGCAGGTTTTCTTATTCCTGCGGTTAATACAGAAATAGGGGAAATTCAACACAAATGGATGCCTACTTGGATTAACAGTAAACAGTTTATCAATTTTGCAATTCCGTATTTCCCCAATACTTACGAACTGTATTTTAAATCAGGAAATATTTTAAGGGGCAATACTTTTACACTCAATATTTGGGAGATAACTTGAAATGGCTGAAGATGTAACAGTTTCTAGTTGGTACAATAATCTTGGTACAACGATTCAACCAATATTCAATACCGCAGCAATGTTAACAATTACACCTGCCAATGTAATTTTTTCAGCGGTTGAAGCCTATCGAGAAAGTCAAGAGGCTTACAATACCGGAACAAGTGTTCAAGTGGGAGAATTTATTAATTTTGTTTCGCCTATTCGACAAGACGCTACCCCGACCTTTGATAGTGCAGGGGAGTTAAGCTCAGTTAAATCGGTCACTTTGCGAGCAAAAATTATTTACGCCCCTGAACCAAATATTGCTCCTAGCAATTCAGTTACACTTATTTAACGTCCATTAGCCCGTTAATATTAGCATTAAATGTTAACATTGGCGGGCTAAATACTTAACAAGGCAAATTAATGGCGGTTATTGTATCTGGCACTGATGAAACTTTTACAGGCACAAAATTAGAGGACAAATTGTGGCAAGCTATTCACCACATTCAAAATGGTGAAAAACTAATAACTGATTCAACGGAACGGTTTAATGTCTCCAAGGATGATACTTTTAATTTAACTGGTGACTTTACCTTGCCTGGTGCTTTAGTTTGGAACGAATCAACAGCTACATTCAAGGAAGAAGCAACGCCTTATTTGTCGTCTCTTGCTTTTACTCCTGGAAGTCCATCAGGGACGTTTAAGGCAACAACATTAAGTCAATATTTTATTGATTTGATAAAATATTGTATTATGAAACAAAATCTACAGGCGACGACACCAGCAGGCTTAAAAAATGTTACTCTAGAATTTGATTATAACTTGTTGCTGTTTTCGGGTACATTTAAACTCCCTTACACGGTAGAACTTTCAGCCGATGGGGCGATAATAGAGAGAGCGGTAGAATGGATTGTGACTTAGTAAATAAAATAATTGTTACCTGGTTAGTTGCCGCATGCCTTCAATGTACAATCTTAGGTTTTGTAATTTGTTATTATTCAATAAAAATAGTAAGGAATAGATAAGTGACAACTACTACAGTCGTTAAGACTTATGGCGTAACTATTGAAAATAGTTCTTTAGCTTTTAGTACGCCTGGCGTGACTCCCGGGCAATGGTTACAAAATTTTGCTTCTGATGCTTGGAATGCAGTCAAGGCTGGTGTTCAGTCGGCTTTAGATTTAGGTCGAAGAATGTTAGAAGGTGGAAGAGAGGTGCTTTCCGCTATTGCCAGAGGTGACATAGGTATATTTTTAAATTGGTTTAAAGAAGACCCTAAAGCGGCTATTGCAGGAGGTGCTGCTGTAGGGTTAGCGGGGTGGTTGATAGCTGGTGTCACAGGTATCGGCACTGCATTGTCTGGTGCGACTTCTGTGGCGTCTAGTGCTATTGGTTCCATGTGGGCAACATTAGGTTCATATAAGCTGGGTGGAATCACTTTAGGTGCTATGCTGCCAACATTGCAGCAGGCAATTTTAGGAGGCAGTAGAGTTGTTATTAATACTGATTGGGCGCAATCAGACGCTTCAATTTTGGCTCAATTACAAGGGCAATATAAAACTTTTTTAGAAAATGTAGGAGAAGGAGCTGGTCGCTTAATTGTAGGCTTGGCATTTGGTGGTGGCAAGGCTAATCCAAAAATGACGATTAATATCACAGCAGCAGCAGCATTAAGTATTGTTGCTGAAAGAGAAGGGTCAAGAATTGAAGAGGAAATGATAGAGGCACTGTCAGAACTTGCTAATACTTTTGTGAGGTATGCAACTAATCTTTTGGGAAAGTTGGGTTATTTGCAATTTAGAAAATGGGCAAGAATGAATGTTCGCACCGGAATAGAAAAAATTGACAAAAAAATACAAAATTGGGGCTTAGAAGAAGGAAGTAGTTGGAGCATCGCTCAACAGATACAAACCAGAATTGATTCAATAGAAGAAACTAACCCAGAATTGCACGCTTTAATTGAAGGCGTCTACTCAGGGTTGGGCGAAGGATTTAGCGATTTTGTGGCTTTTGTGTAGCCTTCGTTAGCTTAATAATATCATTCAATGATAACATTACAAGAGTGAGCGTCTAATGCCAGCTACTGTCACCCGTACTTTCCCTGTTAACTTAAATTCTAGTTATACACCTAATTCGATTATTGAATTAGTTCATTTTAGGGATATGACATTTGATACTGATGAGCGAGTAGGAATTTATTTAGAATCGTGCTTTTGTAACATGAATCTTAAAAGCTTTCAGCCTGGGTCTATTCCTGAGTTTGAGGGCGATGAATCAGAACGGGAAAAAATGAGTTTGTTTACTCAGTCTGAAAATAAATCACAAAAATTAGGATTAAAAATTTTAACGAGAAAAAATAATACAGGAGATTGGCGTAAACGTGCAGAAATTATTTTAGTAAATAGAGAAAGAGAAGATTATTTTGATTTGTTACAGCCATATTTAGCTAAAAATGCGGTTAGAATTTTAGAAGCAAATGATAGTATTGCAGTTCAACTCGCGGATTATGGCAATGGACTATTAAAAGTAACTGATTTTATCGGTATCGAATTTGGAATAACAATTACAATTGAAAAAAAAAATAATACTAATTATTTAGAGGCTCGATTAAGTGCCATTGAGTTTGCTGTTAAAGATTATTTAACAAGCGTATTACCTGGTAATTTGTTAGGCAGAGATGATATATCAGGAGGCGTGCAACTTATCCCTCAGAATAGATTTGCATTGTCTGGTGACATAGAACAGGCAATAATTGACTGGGTGGGTACAGCTCCAAGCAATTTAAATACTTTAATTGAATTTGGTAACGCAATCAACAATGATGCTAATTTTGCTGCAACCGTCACAAGCGAAATAACTAATCTCAATAGCCAGCTAATTAATTTTAATAATCAATTAGCTGCCTTAACAACTCTGGTCACCCCTATTGATGCGCCTAGAATAATCACTTTGACAGGCAATTTAAATTTTGCATCCAATACTTGGTTTGACGTAGGAACGTTTAATAATATTGGGTTATCTTTGGTTTGTACCTTATATGCTTTAACTATTAACATTCAATATGGAGATGGTATTAATAGTTATGAACACTGGCAATATGCTGGAGGTACATTAATTTCTTCTATTCGCTGGAAAGCCGGAGGGATACAACTAGCAACAGCTTTTAAAATGGAAGCGCACAATGGAGATGATTTTATATGCTATGCAAGATTTAACGTCAGCAATATAAATCGAACTTTGCAACTATCTTTTGACGCTCCAATTGCAACACACAGCCCTACTACCTTGCAAGCAACCTTACGACGAATAGTGTAATATATGCCTCCTAGTCTTAAGAAATCTGGTAGTGATTTATCGCGTCCAAGTCAGCCATCTGGTAGTTTTGCAGCAAGCAGAAAACCCACTGAAAACGCTGCTACAGCTAAAGGTTTAAACTTTTCGGCGGAACAAGAAATAGGAACGACTAACGGCGTAAAAGTTACAGGCAAGTTAACTGTAGGCGTTGATAATTTAATAGCTCAGCAAGGGATAGCAATTGAAGCCGATGCCACCAACAAAACCGTAGGAGTAGGGCTTAATGTAGGTTCACCAAGGGGCAAATTAGGTGTAAACATTGGTGGCAAAATTGGATATGACGAGCAAGGTAAATTATCAATTAGAGGTGCTGAAGCAGGGATTAATATTGCTGGTTTTGGTGGCTCTGCAAGTATAGACGATGAAAAAGGAGTTACTGGATCAATAAGTATAGCAGGGGCAAAGGTAGAGGTTGCCGTAGCTCCGGATGGTAAAAAAAGTTTATCACTTTGCTATGGCATACCTGGTGGCGAATTGTGTGTGACATTTGAACCCGATCCAAATACTCTCATACCAGCACCCACACCCACACCCACACCCACACCCACACCCACACCCACACCTCCTGCAACACCATTTATTCCGCCTGCAATTGAAGCACCTTTAATGCTTCCTGGTATTGAGGCACAGCCCAGTACAAAATTCTGTAAAGTTGTAATTAAAGTCGATAGTTTCTATGCAGAATTCCTGGATAATGGGTATAGCTCCCCCGACCCAAGACAAAGAAATAGTATAGGAGAATTTAGAGACACAACTTTTGACATAACCGACAATACCGTTTTGTACAAAGTAATTACAAAACGGTTTAATTCGTTATTTACCGAATTAGACTACACCACTCAATATATGGATAGTGGTACTTTTAACAAGCCTTTTGTTGGTTCTAATGGATTTACCTACAAAATGGTTAATAAGCCTAATGTTTTTTGTTATGTTAGTTTCGTGCGGGCTTTATATCCTAATAGGGGATGGAATGATTTTGCGATAAAATTAGAAGGGCATGAGAGTGCAATTTATGATTACATAAGCCGTACTTACCAAAAAAGAGACCAAAGATATTTTATTAGAACAGATGGGCGAGGGTTGTTTGCCAACATTCCTACAGTTTTACGTGCCGGCGACCCTACAAATTTAAAGTATCCAACAGAAATTTATCCTGATGTTGTAGGAATAGACCCGAATAATATCAGTTACAAGGTTTTAAACTATGTAGTAACTATTTTGGAATCAAGTTGTTCTTTGCCAGAGCTTCAGCCCCCGCCACCAAAGTTACCACCTCCGCCACAATTAGTTAAAATAAATTTACCCAATTATCCTCAACACTTTAATCCTATGGACTGCTGCGATAAGGTAAATGAAATTTATAAATATCTTGGGATTGCCAAAATGAAGAAAAAATTCAAAATTGCCAATCAATTCCTTGCTCCGGGCGCCACGGGTAACACTGAATGCGAAGATTATTATGCCTTACAAGAAGCGCTATTTAGAATGCTTGCAAATGGGCTAGTAATTAATCCTACGTCAGCACCTAATGGTACACCGTGGCAATCCGCTAACGCTACAGCATGGGCGGGACAAATGTATGAAATGATGGCAGAATCAATGTCTGACGGCAATAGCACTCAAAAAGTAGAGATAGCTGTGATAATGCAGTTAGCACAATTGATGAAAGTCAATGCCGAACAAACTAGAATGATTCAATTTCTTTCTGAATGTATTGGCATTACTCCCGACCTAGACACTGAAGATATTCCGATATGCTTTACCGTTCATGAGGCGC
This sequence comes from Microcoleus sp. Pol7_B2, assembly GCF_036701035.1. Classification (NCBI taxonomy): domain Bacteria; kingdom Bacillati; phylum Cyanobacteriota; class Cyanophyceae; order Oscillatoriales; family Microcoleaceae; genus Microcoleus; species Microcoleus sp. Pol7_B2. The sequence goes on from NZ_JAUBQB010000088.1 coordinate 12,062, forward strand.
ATAAAGGCTTTGGCAAAAAAGATAAAAAGTTAATTGACATCAATGCTGCCAAGACTGACAAACAGGTAGAGAGCGTATTGGCGACAATGCTTCAGCCAAGCAAAATTCCTATCAGCACTTGGAGATTTAAACCTGATAGTATATCTATTATCGAAGCGTTAAGGCAATTATAATTATGGCAGCCAAAACACCAGGAACAAAAATTAAGCCTAAAGCTAATAATGCTACGGCAATTATTAGGCAACAGTTCAGCGACAAACGAGAGGCATTGATTAGACAAGGACAGGTAAATGCAATGATTATCCAAAACGTTTTGGGATTAGACAAAGATGGAGACATGAAAGATTTTATCCGGGGGGCTACACAAAACCTCAAAGAATCCAAAAAGACATAAAAACAACGATCGCACTTGAGGGCAAGCACGATCACACAGCAAGGATAGAAAAGCCCATCTGCCTGGACTGCCGCGCCACTAAGGCAGGTGCCGCCGTCGAAGACTAGAAGGGGATTGGGTCAAAATCAGCCTCAGAGTTAGAACTAGAATTCAGATCGTTCTCTGAGGCTGAGGGCTTTGGGTTGCTATCGTCTCTTAGCTCCCGCAATTCACACATCTGAGCATCAAAGCGAGTCACCAAATGTCCTGTCAAGTTCATAGCTAGTTCAACGAGGTCATCATATTGATCGACGCCATATCGACCAGAGGCAATCATGGCTGCCAGTAATTGCGTTGCCATGACCTCGCCGTGAGGCTGCGGGTAGGTCGGATCGTCAAAGTAGTCGCGAATCTTCAACCTTTGCTCAAATGTAAACCCTTTCATTACAAACTCCATTTACGATCACGAACACTCCACCTATAGCCCAGGCTCTTGAGGTTCTCATACAACACGGAACGGTCTAAACCCTTGCATCCTGGGAGAATAGCGAGAGCCTGTTCGTACTTCTTAAGCTTGAGTGCCATAGTTCAAGAGATTTTCTATCTGTTTCTCAAAGCGATCGCCTTCTCGACTAGAAGGAGAACAAAACCAGTTATTTGGGCGGCCAAAAAAAGGGTGTCACAAAAAGAAGGATTATTTTCGTTGGCACGTGCAGCACGGCGATCAAGAACGAACTGAACGTGACGCAAGTCGGCCGCACATCCACTAAGTTCTTCATCTTTGTTATCGTTTTCTATTGTTGCTTGCATAATCTCCTGACCTAAAATCTAAAATCTAAAATCTAAAATCTAAAATCTAAAACCCGCCAAACCAAAAGTGTCCGAATTTTCGGACACTCTGGGATTTACGAGGATTATTTTCGCTCTGGCCAAGTAGAAAATCAGCCAGAGGAATGCCCGTCTTTCCGGGCTGTCACCGCTACCAATATCCTAGTTTTCGTGTGTGGTTAACGTGCCCAACTTAACCAGCTCAGGCAATGCTGGCTGCCCGTCTTTCCAGGTGCTGTCAATGCCATTCCTTACTAACCGCCCGCTGGCATTGGGTCGAGCCGTACTTTCCGGCTGCCAGCCAGTTGTTAAGAGCTGCTGCACACTCATTGTGCCGTCTCTCCGGGCTGTCACGCCAGCAGGTACGCTCAGCGTTTAGCGTCTCGTTCTCTCCGAGATGTCACGCTAGCTTTCGTTCTCAGCGTCACGCTCCGACCTGGAGGATGATGCAGGCTTCAAACCCGCCGCAATGCTACTTCTTAGGTCACTTATCAGCATCAGTAGCCTAGCTGTTAGTTACTTGTTTGGGATGTCAATATTAACTCTTGATAGTCGTATCCTCTGTGCAGCAAAGCTTTGAACAAAAAGTCCAATAAATTAGACTTTTGACTCAAAGCTTTGCTGATTATTTTCACTCTGGCCAAGTGGAAAATCTTATCTATTTTTCGGTGAGATATGCCGCAAGTTCGGGGATTTCACCGGCGCGCTGCCACTCAGCTTCCCCGCGCCGCACCTTGGTTCGGGCTGTAACTTTCTGGACATCGAGGAGCTGTAACTTGGTGTACGGCCCTTCAGCGTTGCCACTGCGAAAAACGTACCATTCAGGAAGTTCAGGGGTTGCTTCTGCGGGTTTCGTAGTTTTCATCCGGCTCATGCCAGATTCGGCTCTGAGCTTGTTAAGTTCTTGATCTGCGGGATTGGGAGCGGCTACTTTACGGGTATGTGATCGCTTTTGTGTCGGCTCCTGGGCTTTGGCTTTAGCAGCTAATTTAGCTGCGCGCCGATGCCTCGCCCACAAATCGTACTGGTAAATGTAAGCCGAGACGAAAAACATCCCGATCGGAATCATTTCTCGCGCGAATTGGATAAGATTTTGCCTGAGTATTATCGACTCGAAATCATCGGCGTCAGCTCTGGGTATCTGCAACACTTGGGAAAGAACGAAAACCGTAACAACAAATGCTACAAAACTGACAATGAGAGCATTTAGCCCTTCTCGCCAGTGCGATCGCTCCAAACCACAACGGTCAGCTAGGTACTGACGAACCGGAGCAAGCTTAGGATGTGCTGGTAGATATTTCAGCAAAAGCCTTGTGGCAGATGTTATTGCCCAATGAAAGAAGGTAAACAAGAACGGTGTGAAAAGCCAGACTCCAAGAAGGACACCAACAACGCTCTCACCATATTCGAGAGATTGGGACTTGACCTGAACAGTGAGAGCATAAGTAAGTCCGAAGGCTCGTATCCATGAGATAGGATAAGGAAGCCACTTTGGCCACGTGTTCATGGTGGGATAACTTGACGGGATATCAATATTGTCTCACCGGGCCGATAACTTAATGGCTTAGATGTCAGCCTCTCCAGGTTAATAGCTGGGGAGGCTGAACTATTTAATTTTCAACGTTCTGAGAAGAACCAGACACCATAACAGATTTGTTTAGCGACTCGAAAGCCTCAACTAGCTCATCAAGAGTGCACTGGTAGACTTCCATCATTTGCTTGACCTTGGACAGTGGCAAGTGTGGAACTGAAAGACCTCGCTCCCATTCGCTCACAGTGGACTCTCTAACGTCGAGAGCCCGAGCAATTTGGCGTTGAGTTAATCCAGTACGTTTTCTGAGATTCACAGGAGTGGGTTGACTTCTTTGGTCTTGACTCATATCATAGTAGAAACTAACGCTAAGCGCAAGCGCTAACCGTTAGTTTGGTAGAAGGACAAAAATAGCAGGCCGTGGACGCTAATCACCGGCCTGCTACCTCAAATATAAAGTTCACTCAAGAACGAATAAACCAAGCGGAGAGCTGTGTAAGTCCTACGGGCTTCAGCGTGCGCTTGCCGTTGGTTCGATCGAGAGCTTTTCCTTCTTGTAACCCAGGCTGCACCTGGTCGCAAGAAGGGGTTCAACACACAGGGCTATCACCCCTCATCTGCATATGTGCTCAAAAACTTTCAAACCAAACCCATTCCGAGGCAGCGGCCGCTAAATTTTCCAGCCAACCAGAAGAGGAGATGCCTATGAAGCATTAGACCGATCCGAACAGCCTTATCTCAATCATTCGTTCTCGGCGATCGCACTTCTCACCCAGCGATCGCCTTTCCCTCCCACCCCTAACAAATATGAACAGAAGCCGAGCCTTCCTTCACGAGACAAATATCAACCAAACCAGAAGAGAAAAAATCCTCAAACTACTAAGCACGGGCCCCAAAACAGCTTTTAAAATCTCCTGTTTGATGCCAGAAGAGTACATCGCTAGCGCAACAGTATTGTGTCGCCTCCGCGAATTGCAGGCAGCAGGACAAGTTCACAGAATCGGCGATTTTTGGAGCATCAAATCATGACAAACCCTCAACAGCCTTTCAAAGTCGGCGACAGAGTAAGGCGGACAAGGGATCAATGGAGAGTCGGGACGATCGTCGAAATTTGTCAAAAAAAAGGCCTAGCTTTAGTTCTTTGGAAGGTACGACATTCAAGAGTTGAACTCCATTATTTAACATTGGACAGCCATGACAATAGCAACAACCGATAGACCAAAACTTACGACCCAAATGGGTCGCAAAGAGGCGGAACAAATCACAAACGACATTCGCGCTAACTTCGACAGCTTGGGCAAAATGCTGCTCGAAGTGCGCGAGCGGAAAGGCTTCTTAGCCCTTGGATATCAATCGCTCGAAAGCTATTGCCTTACCGAATTTGGCAAAGGCAAAGCCAGAGTATATCAACTGATCGAGGAAGCCAAGATAGAGGAAGGCATCACAGCCGAACTGGCCGCTTCAGATTCTCCAATCAAGTCTCTAAAAATGCCCGGAACCTATCTCCGGGAGTTAAAGGTGCTCGAAACACCGCGCCAACAAATCGAAGCGATCGCCTACGCTAACAAACTGGCTAACAACGAAGGCAAAACCAAGGCGACAATAACTCACTTACAAGCAGCCATCAACAAACTCAACCCCAAAAAGGTTGAACAGACCAAGCAGATTCTTAAGACAATAGGATTCGACAAAGGGGCAGAAGTCGAAGTGTTAGAAGGTCGCGCCAAAGGAGAGCGCGGCGTCATCCGAAAAATAGATAAGAAGGGAGTACACGTAGAGTTTTACAGCGGCAACTCAATGCCGATCGCTTGGGATGTCAGCGAGTTAAAAGTTGTTCCCGCAGAGGAAAGACCAAAGCGGCCGGCAATGATGGACACCATCAGTATCGGGGATACAGTTCAGATATTCTCCTCCAATAATAACAAAGGTAAAACGGGAGAGATAGTAGCAAGAATCAACGATAAACAAGCATTAGTCCTAGTCGAAGGAGGACGCAAATCTGAGATACCTTACGCCGAATTAGAGCGAATTGAAATAGTTAATGAGACTCAAGCCCAAGCTACAGATTTAATTTGGGCTGGAATCTGGAACCCACTATCAAGCTGGTATTACAACGCCAAGGCAAACGAAATTCATTCGTTTGGATGCCCAGATTTAATTTTTCAACCACAAGCCAAATGCCCCAGCCCCTCGGATTGGCTGGAAAAGTGGAGACAAAAAAATATTGCTGCCATAGCAGATGCACTTCTGACTAAGGACGATTTGGCCGCTCTAGTAGTAGCCACCACCAGCAAAATGAGCCCGGAACAAAAAGAGGCTTTTTGGGGAAAAATAAACGTCAGCAAATCCCACTCGGAAGCAGTCGGACTAAGGATAGAAAATAGCGAGCTGCGAGCGCAATTGCTGGAAGCAGAAGCAGCAATTCAGTCAATAGTGGATGCACTCGAAACTTCAAGCCCAGGGGACACCGCAGCACAGAGGGACTTCTTACTAGAAAATACCTCCGAAATTTCAAGCCCAGGGGACACCGCAGCACAGACGGACTTCTTACTAGAAAATACCTCCGAAATTTCAAGCCCAGGGGACACCGCAGCACAAACGGATTCTTGGAAGCAATTACTAGCAAACAATGGCTTTACACCTGTCCCCTACGAATTAGAGGGATCTTATAAAGGTCACTGGCGAGGATGGAAATTATTTTTTCATGCCCCAAATGGTGGAGTAACAGCAATAGACATTGCTAATGAGAAAGAGGAGATGTTTGCGCGGTGCACAGAAGTTGATTTCGATATTAATTTAGATAACGAAGAAGCAATCATCGACTGGACAAAAGGAATTATCAACCAAGTCGAAGATTTCTGTCCCGGTCAGTTATCGCTATTCTCTGAAGAATTTTCGCCACTAGAAAACATCCTTGACCAACCAAACCAAAACTGGCACATAGACTGGCTCAATAAAAATTTCCCGGTACCCCCCAAAATTGCTCACGACAAAAGCAAAGATTCTCTTGTTGGAAAGATTCAGGAAAGTTTAGAGCAACTGTTAGAGAAAGCAGACAACTTGGTTAAGACATTGGACGTTAAAAGTCCCAATTCTAATAAAACCAAAAGAGAGAGCCGATTGATTAAAGAAAGAGAAATTAAGAATGTCAGGCAGTCAATTAAGAATCTAGAACTTTTCCAGCACCTTCAAATCGGAATGCTTGTTAACCATCACCGAGACGCACAAAAAATTGGCGTCATAGCAAACCTCACCATGTCTGTTGGTGGGATGCCCGAGGTATGGGTGAAATGGGATGCAGATTCAATTGAAACGTCGGAGAGCGTTCATCTTCTCCAATTCCTAAAAACAGATGAGGACGAATCATGAAGAAAGAGTTTGCAAGCAAAAATGCAGGGCTGTCGCTCTCAAAGGACTGGGTTTCCAGCTCCGACGCCACCACAGCATTAGGCATTAGCATACGGCATCTTTACCATTTGAAAAGCGACGGCACTTTTAAACAAGGCAAGCATTTTCGCGATATTCGCCGCACCAATTCGATGCGCCCTACTTACCGATGGAATTTGCCAGCCCTCCAAAAAATCTTAGATAAAGGGCCCGAAATTCGCTAACTATGCCTACCCTAACCGCCAGCGAATCCCTACTAACACTCCCCGCCGATTGGATTTTAGAACCCGTCATCGGCAAACGGCCTTATAGAAAAAAGTGGACAGAGACAAATCTCGATCGCCTGGCCGCGCTCGCAGAATTAGAGAGCGGCAAAGCTACTGGTTTGGGCTTGAAATTGGGCAACGGGTTACTGGCGATCGACATTGACGGGGAATCTGCCGCCAAACTGTTAGCCAAGCTGGCAGGGGAAAACAGCCTGATAGATTTTGCGAAAACAACCGCCTGGACAAGCAACCGCGCCGCTAGGAAACAGTGTCTTTTTTCAGTACCCGAAGCAGATTGGCACCGCATCCGCACTTTGCGAATTGGTACAGGTGTATGGGGTAGCGACGGCAAAGAAGAGTGCTTAGAATTTCGCTGGCTCGGAGCCCAAAGCGTACTGCCACCAAGTATCCATCCCAGCGGCCAAGCCTACACTTGGATCAACAATCCGCTAACAAATCCACCGCTGCCAGCCCCAGAATGGCTGATAGAGCTTTGCGAGAACTGGCACAGCGAGTATGCCGGTGCTGACAAGCTTGATTTGGTGCGCTTCCCTGTACGATTGTTCGCCCATTTTGGCCGCCAGATGGCAGTCTGGATGCTAGCGCGCCGCTTCGATCTATCGCGCCGCAGCGCGGACGGCAAACCAAAAGGATGCGGAATTGGTAAATTTTCCCTCACGGCAGCAGCCAGAATTTTAAATCGCAGCGCCGGGCACATCCGAAAATTATTGTGCGCCGCCAAAAACTCAGGATTGATCCGCAATTACCTACAGCGCGGCAACTGGGTTACAGTTTTCTATTCCAGCCTCGAAAGAGCGATCACTCTGACCAACATTGAAAAGCTCGGCCCGATCGCCGCCGTCGAAATTGATGATTTAGCTAACCTCCCCATCATCGCTACAGAGGTGGAGGCACAACATTTGCAACGCGCATCTTTTCACCGGCAACGGCAAGAAGAGATGCGGCAAATACAAGCCCAGGGCCGGAACCCTGGGCAACCGACGCAGCTAATTGCGCCGAACGCTTTGCACACCTGTGAAAAACTGGCGCGGGTACTGGGAAGAAGCGAGCGGTTCATATTCTGTGAATCGGATTTCCGCTTTTACGGCGGAAGTCAGAAGGCGATCGCAAACAGTCGCGGGGTATCTACCTCGACTGTTAGCCGCCATTTATCAAATGACTACAGATTGGCGGCAGCTCCCATACGAAAGTTTCGTCAGGAGTTGCCCCCCATTCTCAAAAAGCAGCTTGTAGAACGCCTGCCACTCCTTCAAAATATGCCATCGCACTTATGTGTAGAGGACGGCTTATTTTTGATGGGTGGGGAATGGTGGAAGCCTCACTGTAATGTCTACGGTTTAGATCATCGCCTTGTGTCAGCTAGGCGGCGGAGGGCCCACATTCAGGCTGCAATTGATAAGGGTAGCTTATTCTCTGAAAAAACGGAGGCCAAAATTTTAGACAATAAGTTTATTTTATCAGACTCTTCTTTTCTCAAGAAAGAGGGAGAGTCAGAGCGGGGAAAAGTTGGGCAAAAAAACCAGGACAAGGAAAACCAAAAACGATCATGACTCAGCAATAACCGTTAAAAGTCTAATATTTTGGACTTTTGCCAGCTAACTTTTACTACGCGCCACCAGCAAGTCATAAGCCTGCTGCTGCTCTCGTTCGTTAAGAGCTAAATGATAAGTTTGGGTGTGCGTGTTCAAGCTGTGGCCCATTTGCTTAGCTGCCAGAGAGACATCTAGCCCAAAACTTATAGCCCGAATCGCCCAGGCGTGCCGCAAGTCGTAAGCACAGAAACCAGCAGGCGATCGTGCAAAAAACTTACACACGCGAGCACCGTAATCCGCATGACACGCGCCAGTCACGGGAGGACGCTTGATAGTTGCCAAGTCCCACTCTTCGGCCCATTCGGGACGTAGCGGCCAGCATTGCCGATACCCGGTTTTACTCTCCAACACCTGAGCGATCGGAAATTTGCTCAGGTCAAGGTAGAAAGCTTCGTGGTCGCGCAGCCCGTAGGTCGCAAGAACCCCATAAACCCACTGCCATTGGGGGTTCTCAATCTGTTCAAAAACTCTCGCTATCTCTTCATCAGAGGGAAGCCGTCGCGGTTGCACCTTTGCCGGCGAGTAATTTCCGATCAGCGCGTTCAAGTCAACTTTCAAACCAGCAAACTCGGCAAGTTGGCGGAACGCCAAGCAAAATCGCCGGCGTTGCCTGGTGTTTGGTGTCGTTTTAGTGATCGCATCAAGGAGCACTTCGACAGAAAGAACCTGATCGGCAGGCAACTGATTAAATGGGCGAGAATAGTCCGTTTGCCAAGTAGTGGCAGAAACGGCAGCTCGCTTGCTTTGCTCAAACTTCCCAAGCCAATCGGCGATCGTCTCTGATTTTTGTGGAAGTTTGCGATCGTACAAATCCCAGCTAAACTCCTTGGCATCTCGCAAATATCCCAGCTTGCGGGCTTCCTTTTCGGCTAGCGATACGCCAGCCGGATTTGCCTGAATTTTCAAAGCAATTTGCTGCTGAGAAGGAGATGATTTACCCGAGCCCGGACGCGGTGGCAAGCTAGCCTGAAGGTAAAGGCGATCGCCCCGCTGGAGGATACTAACGCCGATTTTGCTTGCTTTCAATCGGCCGTTAGCTTGGTTGAGTTTTGCCGAAATTTGCATTGCATTAAATTTGCATTACTTTCTGCGATTCATTATGCACGATTAAACATGATTTACAATTTGTAATAACGCTCAAAACCTTGCCATCTAAGCGTTTTAGCAATGCACAAAATACTAAAAACTAAGGCGGCACCCAGATTTGAACTGGGGGTGGAGGTTTTGCAGACCTCTGCCTTACCACTTGGCTATGCCGCCGTCACGTCTGAAATTTGACGTTTTCTTATAGTACACCAAATCTCGAAAATTTTAACATACCTGTCAAAATTTTCGTGAAGCGCAGCTATCCCGTAGGGAATCGCCCTTTTTTCCCACACCTCCAAAACCCATCCGAGGCTATTCTAGAACTACATCGATCGCCCGTAACACCAGCCATGACACCAGTTTCTCCCCTACTCGTCGCCCAAATCACCGACACTCACTTGTTTGCAGAGATCGATCGAGAATGGAAAGGCCTCTCAACAACCCGCACCCTCCAAGCAGTTCTCGATCGCCTGCAACAGATACAGCCGCCGCCCGACTTACTCCTACTCACAGGCGACTTGTCGCAAGACGAAACACCCGAATCCTACCAACGCCTCGTCTCCCTCATCGCCCCCCTCGGAATACCCGCCTACTGGATACCTGGGAACCACGACAACATCCCAGTCATGGCAGAAATATTAAATCAGTCGCCTCTTTCCCCAGAAAAATCATGGATGCTAGGAAACTGGCAATTTCTATTACTTTCGAGTGTGGAAGCGGGATGCGACGGCGGGCGACTTTCCCCAGAAAGCTTGCATTGGCTCGACTCTCAACTGCAACAAACCGGCGATCGACCTGTTATCATTGCCTTGCACCATCATCCTTTGCCGATCGACTCTGAAATAATGGATGGAATGATGCTGCACAATGCCGATGAATTTTTCGCAATTGTCGATCGATATCCTCAAATCAAAATAGTCCTCTGCGGCCACATTCACCAAGAATTTCAACAACAGCGGGGTTCAGTTACCTACTTGGGGACACCCAGCACCTGCATCCAACTTTTACCTAAAAGCCATCCGATTATCCTTGACGAAATCCCGCCGGGATTTAGATTGCTTGAATTGGCGATCGACGGTACTTGGAACACCAGAGTTGAGCGAGTTGCCGAAGCATCGCCACCCTGTTAATAATTTTCGATAGGCTGAAAATTATTATTATCAAATTTACATTTTTTTGTCAATCCATCAACAGATAGATTGTGGTGAGCAACCCCATCTATTATGATATTTATTAACGATAGATTGCAGACCTACGTAAACTAGCAAGCTACGAACAAAAATCTATCTGGCAATATTACAAAATAGGAAAAACTAAATATATGTCTGAAGTCAATGGCGTCATGATGCAGTATTTCCACTGGTACAGCCCCGACGACGGCAGCCTGTGGAATCAGCTAGCAAAATCTGCAAAAGATTTAGCGAAAATAGGCGTTACATCCCTTTGGTTGCCACCCGCCTATAAAGGAACTGGCGGCGGTACGGATGTGGGTTACGGCGTCTACGACTTATTCGATTTAGGCGAGTTTGACCAAAAAGGATCGGTACGAACGAAATACGGGACAAAAGATGAGTATTTGGCCGCGATTAAAGCTGCCCAAGATGCAGGAATTCGGATTTATGCCGATGTTGTGTTCAACCACAAATTAGGTGCCGATGCAGAAGAAGAAGCCGAAGCCACACCCTTCCATCCCGATGACCGCAATGCCACAGTAGGCGAATATCAAAAAATCAAAGCTTGGACGCATTTTACCTTTCCCGGTCGCGACAAAAAATATTCCAGCATGGAGTGGCATTGGTGGCATTTTGACGCCATTGATTACAACGTTTACAACACAGAAACCCATGCAGTTTACCTACTAAAAGGCAAAGAATTCGATCGCGGGGTAGACTTAGAAAAAGGCAATTATGACTACCTGATGGGTTGCGATTTAGATATGGATCACCCAGAAGTCAGCGGGGAATTAAAATACTGGGGTGAGTGGTATGTCGATACAACAAACGTTGACGGCTTTCGCTTCGATGCTGCCAAACACGTTAAAGCAGAATTTTTCCAAGAATGGTTGGAACACGTCCGCCACTATGCCCAACGCGACCTATTTGCCGTCGGCGAATATTGGTCTTACGAAGTGGAAGCTTTGCACTACTTCCTAGAAGCAACGAAGGGTAAAGTAGCCTTATTTGATGCACCCCTCCACTACAACTTCCACGCTGCTAGCAAAGCCGGTAATAGCTACGATTTGCGAACAATTTTTGATAACACTCTCGTTCAACAGCAACCCGCCCTCGCCGTTACCTTGGTTGATAACCACGATTCTCAGCCTTTACAATCCCTAGAATCAGTTGTCGAGGCTTGGTTTAAACCCCTTGCCTACGCTTTAATTCTGCTGCGGCGCGAAGGATATCCGTGCATTTTTTACCCGGATTATTACGGCGCTAACTATAAGGATAAAGCAAATGATGGCAATGAATACGAGATTTGGTTAGACAAACATCAGTTTATGGTAGATAAATTCTTGTTAGCGCGCCAAACTTATTCCTACGGCAATCAGTACGATTACTTCGACCACGCCAACACTATTGGCTGGACGCGACTCGGAAATGAAGAACACCCGGGCGGCATGGCTGTGGTACTCAGTAACGGAGGCGATGGCACTAAGTTTATGGAAGTCGGACAGCCGAATCGAACTTATATTGACATCACCGAACACATCGAAGAACCTATCACCACCAATGACGATGGTTGGGCTGATTTTCGGTGTAACGCCGGTTCTGTTTCGGTGTGGGTGCCACAGCCGTAAGAACTGCGTTAAAATTGACGTACTCCTCTGCCTAAAGTAGGGTGTGCACTGCACACCTTACCGCTATAATTAGTACATTAAACCACTTTTTCCTTTCATGATTTTGATGACGAAAAGTTGTTTGTAGTGAGGACTTTAGTCCTCTCTCTAGTATTATTTTTATGCTATGCGATCGCCCAAGAAAATATTTATATAAAAAAATATGAAACTTTCAGAAAAAGTTGCAGTTATTACCGGCGGTGGGTCGGGAATTGGTCATGCAGCAGCAATTTTAATGGCCAAGGAAGGCGCCAAAGTTGCTATTATCGATCACATTTTGGAAACGGGGCAAGAAACCGTCCGCCAGTTGGTCAATGAAGGAGGCTGCGGGCTGGCTATTGCCGCAGATGTTGGAGATTCTCAGCAAATGCAAAAAGCGTTTCAAACAATTTTTGATGAATATCAAAGAATAGATATTTTGTTTGCAAATGCGGGTATTAACGGTGTATGGTCGCCGATAGAGGAGATAGAACCCGATGAGTGGGATCGGACAATTAACACCAACCTCAGAGGAACATTTTTGGCTGTTAAGTATGCTGTTCCTCATCTGAAAAAACAAGGAGGTTCAATTGTAATTACATCCTCGATTAATGGCACCAGAAGTTTCAGGAAAGTTGGTGCCACGGCCTACGCTTGTTCAAAAGCTGCCCAAGTAGCCTTTGCCAAAATGCTGGCGCTAGAACTCGCAGCCTGCCAAATCAGAGTCAATGTGATCTGTCCGGGCGGGGTGCTAACTGCAATTGAAGAAAGCACCGTTAAGCGCCATCTCGATCGCATTCCAGTCCCGCCTGATTCCATTCAAGACATGATTCCTTTGACGGATAATACCGCAGGTTCTAGCGAAGAAGTCGCCCAATTAGTCTTATTTCTGGTATCACATTCCTCCAGCTTCATTACAGGTACTGAAGTCTGGATTGATGGTGGCGGTTCTTTGATTTAAAATCTCAATAGTTTATTTTTATTACTCGGCGGTTGAAACCGCTTCTACACAAACGAAGTCCGCCTGCGCGGACTAAGAAATAAGAATTTCTAATGACTAACTCTCCATTGTTGAACAGCAGTTTGCAATGTCTGCGGCAGCCACTTATCGTACTGAGGATAAACAGGCAAACGCTGCACAAGTTGCCATCCCGATGTTGCTAAAATTTCTGTTAAAGTTTGGTGTTGCAGGTGAGGATAATCGGGATTAACTTCATCCCGTGGCCCAATTCCTCCTAAATCTCTAGCACCTGCGTCTAAACAAGCCAGCAATATGTCTGGCTGTGCAACTAAATTCGGGGGAATTTGCAGCCTGATTTCAAATGGTAAAATGCTGCGGGCGATCGCAATTACTTCCGGCATTTTTGTAGCATCAAAAACTTCACCGTCCCAACTTTGCTGATTTCCCGGACTGTGTGGCTGGAGGATAACTTCTTGAATGTGATTGTAACGCGAATGAATCCGGGCGATCGCCTCTAATGTCTCCACCCAATCTGCCTCACTTTCCCCAATTCCCAGCAGCAAACCAGTTGTAAACGGAATCTTTAATTCCCCAGCCCATTCTAACTGTTGCAGCCGCAGCCCCGGCACTTTACTCGGTGCGTGCCGGTGAACCGTTTGTAACAAATGTGGGGCAAGCTGTTCTAGCATCAGCCCCATCGATACATTTACCTCTTTTAACAGTGCCATCTCCTCAAAGCTGAGCGGCCCCACATTAGTATGTGGCAAAAATCCCAGAGCAAGTGCCAGTTCGCACAAATCGTAAATCCGCTGCAACCAAGCTTTTCGCCGTTGGCTGTGAGGGTGTACCTCGCCGCTGAGGATGAGAATTTCAATTACACCTTGAGTTTGCAGCAAGTTGAGCTGTTTTTCGGCTTCTGGTAGCGTCAGCCAAGGACTTTGCAGGGGTTCTGCCCGAAAATTGCAATAGGTGCAGCGGTTAAAACACTCGTAAGTGGGAACCAGAGTATAAGCAGGGCTGTAGGTAACGGTGCGGGACATTCCTTGGGATTTTTATCGATCGGACTTGTGCAAGAACATATATCTGTGCAGTGAGAGTTTTGCGGTTGGCGATCGCAACCCTTCATCTATCTTAACACTGACGCAAGCCCGGAATCTCGTTGCTTAGGTAGATTATGAGTCTTCTTCATTGGTGGGCGATCGTCCACTAATTCCGCATTCTGCTTTTAAACTCCTTATACAGCAAGCCTTATGGCTTTTAAAAAGCATAATTTATGACACCTATAAGAAAAACTGTGCTTAAAAGGCCTTTACAAACTGAAATAAAAGCTTTATGTTTATTTACATGGCGGAACACAAAGCCGTCACGAACATTGAAAACCAAATAAAGCAATCATAAACAAATGACAACAACCTTACAGCAGCGCGAAAGCGCCAATGTCTGGGAACGCTTTTGTGAGTGGGTAACATCAACCGACAA